>NZ_JBEYVC010000150.1:0-26370 GCF_040643855.1 Streptomyces sp. NPDC047072
GGAGGGGGCGGGGGGTGGGTGCCGGGGGCGGCCGGGGGACGAGGACGGGGGAGGCGGGGCTGGGTGGAGGTCGGTGGAGGGGGAGGCGGGGCTGGAGCGAGGCCGGTGAGGGCATCCGCTGCGCCGCAGGCAACCGTCACCGCCTTTCCCGCGCCGCAGTCCCGTTCGCCTCCATCCCCTGAGCCGCAGCCCCCCACTCGACCGCTCGCGCCGCCCCCTCCACTTCACCGCTCGCGCCGCCCCCTCCACTTCACCGCTCGCGCCGCCCCCTCCACTTCACCGCTCGCGCCGCCCCCTCCACTCCACCGCCCGAGCCACAGCCCCGTCACTCCACCGCCCGAGCCGCATCCGCCGTCACCCTCCGCAGCAGCGGCCTGCTCGCGCCGATCGCCGTGAACATCGCCAGCGCGCCGAGGCACACGCACGCGGCCAGTTCCAGTGCGCCGGAGATGTCGAGGGACGCGCCGAACGCTTTGTTGAGCCGGTAGGAGGCGTAGACGCCGACGGCGGTCGTGCCGCCCGCCAGGGCGATCAGCGGGATCACCGTCTCGCGCACCCGGGCCCGGTCCAGCACCTTCAGCGGGGTGCCGGCGAGTCGCAGCAGGCCGTACACGCGCCGTCGGTCCAGGACACCGGCCGCCGCGGTGAGGCCCGCGGAGGCCGTGGCGACGAGGAAGCTCAGGGCGAGTGTGGCCGTGCTGACCTGGGCGAACCGGTCGACGGTCGTACGGTCCTGCGCGGTGGCGTAGTCCTGGGTGTACGGGGGCAGCGCGCGGCTCGCCGGGGTGAGCGCGGTGACGGCCGTGTCCATCCGCTCCTCGCTGCCGCCGGAGACCCGGGCCATCACCCCGGAGGAGCCGTTCAGGAGGCTGTCCCAGTCGTCCTCGCCCACCGACTTCACGGTCGCCGGCACCCCCGCCTCCCGCAGCAGCGCACGGACCTCGCTGACGTGGCCGCCGGGGACGGCGACCTGGTCCCGGTACTCGGAGCCGTCCGTGCCGACCATGCTCACCGCGAAGAAACCCGCCGCGAACCCGGCCAGCACCAGCCCGCTGACGGTGCGCCAGGCACCGCGCGGATCGTCGCTGAGCCGCCGGCCCGCCAGCAGGGTCGCCGGCCGCCGGGCGAACCGGCTCACCAGCCGGCCCAGCCGGTCCACGACCCACGGGCCGAACAGCCAGAAGGCGCCGTAGAAGAGCAGCAGCAGGGCGACCGTCTGCCGGGTCGTCAGCCCGCCGCCGGTGTGCGTCATCGCGTAGAGGATCACCGCCACGAACACCACGAGTCGCACGATCCGGGTGCGCCGCGGATTCGCCTGCTGGGCGACGCCGAGCGGCGAGGTCGCCACCTGGCGCAGCATCGACACCGCGCTGGCCGTGATGACCGCGGTCACCGCGACGACGACCGCCGCCAGCCACGGCACGCCCACCCACAACTGCCCGGTGTACCAGCCGCCGATGCCGTACGGCACCTCGGCGAGGGCGGGCAGCAGTGCCACGTAGAGCACGGCACCCGTCAGGGCTCCGACGGCACCCAGCACCGCGGTCTCCGCGGCCGTCATGGCGATGATCTGCCGCGGGGTCGCCCCGGCCAGCCGCAGTGCCGCCAGTTGCTGCTCGCGCCGGGCCGCTCCGAGCCGCCCGGAGGCCGCGGCCAGCACCACCACCGGCATCCCGAGAAGCGCCACGCCCAGCCACGCCGAACCCTGGTCGGCGGAGGTGAACAGGCTCGGGTGGGTGCCCTTGAAACCGGTGATCTCGGCGCGGTCCGCCTGCTGGATGTCGTACGCCGTGGATCCCTCGGCCGCGGTGGAGACCGCGCGGTCCTGCGGGGCCCGCCCGACGACGGCCACCAGCTCGTCCGGTGAGGCGAGACCGGCGGCACCGATCGTGCCGTAGGACCTCACCTTCGGGAAGCGGTCGGCGAGTTGGCTCGCGGGGAGCTTGTGGAGGAGGTCGGCGAGGGCGGGGGAGACGTACACCTCGCCCTTGGCCGGGAAGGCCTTGAGGCCGGGTGGGGCGGGGGTCGCCGGGCGGCCGGGGAGTTGGGCGAGGGAGACGACGGTGACGGGCTCGTGTCGTACGTACGTCGTGGCGAGCGCCTGGACCGCGGTGCCGTGCCGCGCGGGCTCGGGGGTGCGCCAGGCGGTACGGTCGGCGCGGGCGCCGGAGCCGAGGGTCGCGGCGAGCATCACCAGCAGGACGAACGCGCCCACGGCGGCCGCACCGGCCGCGAGCAGCCGGCTCTGGAGTCCGCGGCGGCCGGAGGACCGGACCAGATGCCAGGTCAGGGGCAGGACGGGGGAACGCATGACCACTCCTTCCGGGGCTCAGACGACGGTGTACTGGCTGTAGCCGCTGATACGGCCGTCACGGACCTGCAGGACGCTGTCGCAGTGGCCGGCGACGTCGGCGTCGTGGGTGACCATGACCAGGGCCGCGCCCTGCTCACGGGTGACGGACGTCAGCAGCCGGACGACCTCCGCGCTGGTGGCCTGGTCCAGGGCGCCGGTCGGTTCGTCGGCGACTTGCCGGAGCCGGACGGCCCCATGATCGCCAGAGAGTCGCGCTCGCGGACCTCGACGTCCACCCCGGCCAGTGCCGTGGTGGAGCCGTACTTCTTGACGAGGCCGTACCCGGCCAGAACGGTGTGCATGACGGGAACCGGTCCTCTGCTAGCGGTCGAACTTCCAGGTGACGGAGTGGTCCGTGGCCTTGACCACGGAGACGGGTATGTCCACGGTCCCGCCGCCGCTCTTCCTGCCGGTGCAGGTGAGGGTGGCCCCGGCGACCGCCTTGAGCCCGCTCGGGCAGGACACGTCGGTGACCTTCGTGCCGACCCACGGCAGCGGGTGGTACTTGCTCTGCGTACGGCCCTCGACGATGGTCGCGGCGAGCGCCTTGTGACCGTCGACGGTCGCCGTGCTCTGCGCGTCCAGGCCCGTGGTCGACTCGGTGCCGGAGAGGAAGTAGGTGCCGACGCCGAAGACGACGGCCGCACCGGCGACCGCGCCGACGGTGGTGACGAGGGTCCTGCGTTGCATCGCGTGCTCCTGACGCCGAGAAAGCCGAGAAAGCCGAGAAAAGGGGCCCCGTGGGGAAGTGGCTCCAGCCTCGCCCGCGGACCCGGGTGCGCGCCTCGGCCGTACGGCCAGGAACGGACACCCTCCAGCGCCGCTCCCTCGACCGTTCGGCCGATCCCCCGCGCCGCGGCTGCGCCTACCGTGAGCAGCATGAAGTCCGTCTCAGCCCGGGGATGCGCACGCGGCGTCGGTCACGGCCTGCTGTTCGCCGCCGCCTTCGTCGACCTGGCCTACGCGAACGACGGCGACGGCCCCTCCTGGCCGCTCGTCGCCACCCTGCTGCTCGGCGGCGCGGCCGTCCTGTGGCCGGTCGACCGGCGCCCGCCGTGGCTCACCCCGCAGCTGCGCACCGCCCTGCCGGCCGTCGCCTCCCTCGTGTGCACGGCCGACGCCGTGCTGCGCTCCGGTGTCTACTTCGGCCCGGGCGAACTGCTGATCCTGCTCTGCCTGCTGTTCGTCGCCGTACGGCACTGCCCGCGCCGTGCGGTCGTGGGGTGTGCCGCGCTCGACGGGGCCGCCGTGCTGGCGCTGCCGGTACGCGCGTTCCTGGACGACCGGATCACCATGCTGGGGTACATGCTGATCGGGCTCCTCCTGGTCGGCCTCGTCGTGGCGCTCGCGGCCTACCTGCGCTCGCAGGACTACCGGCGCACCGTTGCCGTGAGCGAGACCCGGCGCGCCGAGCGTCTCTCCATCGCGGCCGACCTGCATGACTTCGTCGCCCACCATGTCACCGGCATCCTCGTGCAGACGCAGGTGGCGCGCATGATGGCGGACAACCGGTCGGACGAACTCGACCCCGTCCTCGCCGGCATCGAGCGCGCCGCGACCGAGGCCCTCGCCTCCATGCGCCGCACGGTCGGCGTGCTGCGCGACACCGACGAGGCCGCCGACCGGCGCCCGGTGGGCGACCTCGCGGGCATCGGCGGACTCGTCGACGGCTTCGCGACCCCGGTCCAGAAGGCCACCCTGCACCGCGAGCCCGCCGTCCCCGACGACCTCCCGCACGAGGTGCAGGCGGCGGCCTTCCGGGTGGTGCAGGAGTCGCTGACCAACGTACGGCGGCACGCGGGCGACGCCACGCGGATCGTCGTCCGCCTGTCCTACGAACGGGGGCGACTGGAGGTGGCGGTGGCCGACGACGGGCGCGGCGGGAGCCAGTTGCCCGCGGCGGCGCACGGGGGAGGGTTCGGCCTGGTGGGGTTGAAGGAGCGGGTGACGGCACTCGGCGGGGAGCTGCACGCGGGGCCGCGGGTGGGGGACGGGTGGGAGGTGCGGGCGGTGTTTCCCGGATGACGGCGTGCGGGGCGGGCCCGTCGCGGGGTGGGTGTTCCTCGTACGGTGCTTCGGGAGCTCTTCCCGGTGTGCGGCGGGGGCTTTTCCCGGTGTGTGGCCGCGCTGTTCAATGGTGCTGCACATGAGAGGAGCCCATCTGTGTCTCCCGCCCCCGTGCCGCCAGTCGGCGCGCGCATCCGGCAGGCCCGCCTGGAGCGCGGTCTGAGCCTGCGCGCGCTGGCCCGCGAGGTCGGCGTCTCGGCGAGCCTGGTCTCCCAGATCGAGACCGGCAAGAGCCAGCCATCGGTGAGCACGCTGTACGCCATCACGACAGCGCTGTCGATCTCCGTGGAGTCGCTCTTCGAGGTGCGGGAGACCGTCCCGGCGGTGGGAGCGAGCACGGTGCTGCACGCTCTGGCCGCGTTCGCCGCCGAGCCCGCCCGTCGGATCGGCCCGTTGGTCACCCCAGGTGAGCGGGAGGTCCTGGAGCTGGACTCGGGGGTCGTCTGGGAGCGTCTCGGGCACGTTCCCGGCACAGACGTCGACTTCCTGCTCGTGACGTACCGGCCGGGCGGCTCCTCCTCGAGCTCGGCCGGTCTCATGCGGCACCCCGGCACGGAGTACGGGTACCTCACCTCCGGCGAACTCGTCCTCACCCTCGGTTTCGACGAGTCCACCCTGCGTCCCGGTGACTCCGTCTGCTTCGAGTCCACGACCCCCCACCGCTACCGCAACGACGGCGACGAACCGGCTGTCGGGGTGTGGTTCGTGTCCGGCCAAAGTGTTCAGTGACACTTGACACTCCTGTCGTGCGGTCGTTCACTCCGAAGTGGGGGTGGTCGCCATGGCGATCCGCACATTCGGACCCAACGCCGTCGACTGGGAAGAGCGCGTCGACCTGGACAGGCTGCGCCGCCAGCGCCTGTCCCGGTTGCACGAGACCCTGAACCGCTCCTCCCTGGGAGCCGTGCTCAGCTTCGACTTCGCCAACATCCGCTATATGACCGCCACGCACATCGGTACCTGGGCGATCGACAAGCTGATCCGCTTCGCCCTGCTGGTACGCGGCGGCGAGCCGGTCGTCTGGGACTTCGGCTCGGCGGCCCGGCACCACCAGCTCTACAACCCGTGGCTCGACCGCAGCGACGGCAAGGACGGCCCGCCCACCGGAGCCCGCGCCGGCATCTCCACCCTGCGCGGCGCCTTCCACCCGGACGCGGGCATCGCCGAGGACGTGGCCCGCAAGATCGCCACCGAACTGCGCGAACACGGCCTGGCGGGCGAACCGCTCGGCATAGACGTCTGCGAGATGCCGGTCCTGGCCGCCCTGCGCGCCGAGGGCATCGACGTCGTCGACGGCCAGCAGGTCTTCCTGGAGGCCCGCCGCATCAAGACCGGCGACGAGATCTCCCTGCTCGCCCAGGCCTGCGCGATGGTCGACGCGGCCTACGACGAGCTGTACGGCTACCTCCGACCCGGCGTGCGCGAGAACGAGTGCGTGGGCCTGGTCAGCAAGGTCCTCTACGACCTCGGCAGCGAGTACGTCGAAGGCGTCAACGCCATCTCCGGCGAACGCTGTTCACCCCACCCGCACGTCTACAGCGACCGACTGATCCGCCCAGGCGACCCCGCCTTTTTCGACATCCTGCACAGCCACCTCGGCTACCGCACCTGCTACTACCGCACCTTCGCCGTCGGCAGCGCCTCCCGTGCCCAACGCGACGCCTACGTCCGCTGCCGGGAGTACATGGACCAGGCCATCGCCCTCGTCCGGCCGGGCGCCACCACCGCCGACATCGTCCAAGTCTGGCCGCGGGCCGAGGAGTTCGGGTTCGCCGACGAGACGGCGGCCTTCGCCCTCCAGTACGGCCACGGGGTGGGCCTGTCCATCTGGGAGAAGCCCATCTTCAGCCGACTGGTCTCCCTCGACCATCCTGAAGTCCTCGAAGAGGGAATGGTGTTCGCCCTGGAGACCTACTGGCCGGCGGCCGACGGCTGGTCCGCCGCCCGGATCGAGGAGGAACTGGTCGTCACCGCGGACGGCTGCGAGGTCATCACCAAGTTCCCCGCCGAGGAACTGCTGGTGGCGGGCCGCAAGTACTGGACGGTGGGCGGGCAGTTGAACACCACGCGCGAGTCCCAGTCCCACCTGAACACGGGAACCGCCGATGGACAGCGCTGAACTCCTCGCCCTGTACGAGCAGATGGCCGTCATCCGCCGTACCGAGAAGGCCGCCCACGACCTGTTCCTCCAGGGCCTGGTCAAGGGCACCACCCACCTCGCCGCCGGCCATGAGGCGGTCGCCGTCGGCGCGAGTGCCGCCCTGCGCCCGGACGACTACGTCTTCGCCACCTACCGCGGCCACCACCACGCCATGGCCCGGGGCGCCACACCCGAGGAGTGCCTCGCCGAACTCATGAGCAGGGCGACGGGGTTGTGCGGAGCCAAGGGCGGCTCGATGCACCTCACCAAGGCGTCCACGCACATGCTCGGCTCCTACGCCATCGTCGGCGCCCATCTCCCGATGGCGGTCGGTGCCGCCTGGTCCGCCCGGTTGCGGGGCACCGGACAGATCGCGGTCGCCTTCTTCGGGGACGGCGCCACGAACATCGGCGCCTTCCACGAGGCCCTCAACCTGGCCGCCGTATGGAAGCTGCCGGTGCTGTTCGTGTGCGAGAACAACCTGTACATGGAGTACACGCCGATCGCCGACGTCACCGCGGTCGCCCGCCCCGCCGCCGACCGTGCCCCCGCGTACGGCATCCCCGGCGAGGTCGTCGACGGCAACGACGTGGTGGCCGTACAGGAGTTGGTGGAACGGCTGGCGGGGCGGGCCCGGGCCGGAGACGGGCCCGCCGTCGTCGAGGCCGAGACCTACCGGCACTTCGGGCACAGCCGGGCCGACCCGGCGACCTACCGCCCGGCCGAGGAGGTCGAACGCTGGCTCAAGCACGACCCGTTGGACGTCGCCAGGGGACGGCTCGCCGAAATGGGGGTGAGCGAGGAGACGGTCACCGCGGCCGACGTCCGCGCAAGTGACGTCGTACAGCAAGCGGTTGAGGCGGCGAAGAGCGCGCCGCCGCCCGATCCGCGCGAGGCGTTCACCGATGTGTGGGCGGACGGAGGTGCGGCATGGCGGACGTGATCACCTACCGCGAGGCCGTGGCCGAGGGCCTCGCCCGGGAGATGCGCCGGGATCCGTCCGTCGTGTGCCTGGGCGAGGACATCGCCGAGGCGGGCGGGGTGTTCAAGACGACCGTAGGGCTGCTGAAGGAGTTCGGGCCGGAGCGGGTGTGGGACACGCCGATCTCCGAACAGGCCATCGTGGGCGCGGCCATGGGCGCCGCGATGACCGGGATGCGGCCGGTCGCGGAGATCATGTTCTCGGACTTTTTGGCCTGTTGTTGGGACTACCTCGCCAACGAGATACCCAAGGTGCGTTACATGACGGGCGGTCAGGTCACCGTGCCCCTCGTCGTGCGCACCGCCAACGGCGGTGGGCTCGGTTTCGGCGCCCAGCACTCCCAGGCCACCGAGAACTGGGCGCTGACCGTGCCCGGCCTGAAGATCGCCGCGCCGTCCACGCCCGCCGACGTGATCGGGATGATGGCTGCGGCGATCCGCAGCGACGACCCGGTCGTCTTCTTCGAGCACAAGGGACTGCTGGCGTCGAAGGGCGCGCCCGTACCGCCGGACCACGTCGTCGAGTTGGGCCGTGCGGCCGTCGTGCGCGAGGGCGCCGATGTGACGCTGGTGGCGCTCGCCTCGATGGTGCCGGTCGCGCTCACGGCCGCCGCACGGCTGGTCGAGGAGGGCATCGAGGCGGAGGTCGTCGACCTGCGCAGCCTGATCCCGCTGGACGTCTCCACCGTCCTCGCCTCGCTCGCCCGGACCTCCCGGCTCGTCACCGTCGAGGAGAACCCGTACCAGGGCGGCTGGGGCGCCACCCTCGTCTCGGTCGTCGCCGACGAGGGGTTCGGGCTGCTGGACGCGCCGCTGCGGCGGGTGGCCGGGGAATGCGTCCCGCTGCCGTTCGCCGACGCGCTGGAGGAACGGGTCATCCCCACCGTCGACAAGGTCGTGGCCGCCGTCAGGAGCCTGGCCGCGTACTGAACACCCCATGGGAGGAAGCGCGATGACCGAACGGACACTCCTGCGCGGCGGGCACGTCATCTCGATGGACCCCGCCATCGGGGATCTGCCGAAGGGCGACGTCCTCATCGAGGACGGCAGGATCGCGGCCGTGGACCGTGAGATCTCCGCGGACGCCGAAGTCCTCGACATGACCGGGCGGATCGTGATCCCCGGCTTCGTCGACACCCACCGCCACACCTGGGAGGCCTCGATCCGGGGCGTCGCGCCCGACGCCACCCTCGACGACTACTTCGTCGACATCCTCGACACCTTCGCCCCCCTCTACACGCCCGAGGACGTGTACGCGGCCAACCTCGCCGGCGCCCTGGAGTGCCTCAACGCGGGCATCACCACGCTCGTCGACTGGTCCCACATCAACAACACCCCCGACCACCCCGACGCGGCGGTCCGCGCCCTGCAAGAGACCGGCATCCGCGCCCAGTACGCGTACGGCAGCGCCAACACCTCCCTGGCCGACTACTGGTTCGAGAGCAAGATCGCGATCCCGGGCGACGACGTCCGCCGCATCCGCGACGCGCACTTCGCCTCCGACACCGGCCTGTTGACGATGGCCCTCGCCACCCGCGGCCCCGGCTTCTGCGTCAACGACGTCGTCAACGCCGAGTGGGCGCTCGCCCGTGAACTGGACATCCCGATCACCGTCCACGTGGCGATGGGCCGGATGGCGGGCCGCTTCGGCATGGTCAAACAACTCCACGACCTGGGACTGCTCGGCCCCGACACCACCTACATCCACTGCTGCTACCTCAGCGAGGAGGAGTGGCGGATGGTCGCCGACAGCGGCGGTACGGTGTCCATCGCCCCGCAGGTGGAGACGCAGATGGGGCACGGCTGGCCGCCGGTGATGAAGGCGATCGAGCACGGCCTGCGCCCCTCCCTGAGCATCGACGTCGTCACCACCGTCCCCGGCGACATGTTCACCCAGATCCGCGCGGCCTTCGGTGCCGAGCGGGCCCGCGTCAACGCGGAGTCCTGGCAGGCCGATGTGCCGGTGCCGGAAACGATGTTGACTGCACGTCAGATGCTGGAGATCGCCACGGTCAACGGCGCGCACGTTGCCGGCCTGGAGGGCCGTACCGGCTCCCTGACCCCCGGGAAGCGCGCGGACGTCGTCGCCATCGACGCAACTGCCCTCAATGTGGCCCCTGTTCACGACGCGGCGGCCGCGGTCGCGCTCAGTGCGGACGTCTCCAACGTGGAGACCGTCATCGTCGACGGTGTCGTCCGCAAGCGCGACGGCCTGCTGACCGCCGACGTGGCCCGGGCCCGGCGCCTGGTCGAGGAGTCCCGCGACCGGCTGCTGGCCGCCAAGGAGGCCCGGGCGTGACCCGTCACCTGGTGCGGCGGGCCACCGACGTCCCGGAGTCGCCGTACGACCAACACGGCTACCGGCGACGGGAGTTGGTGGGGGAGGCGGACGGCAGCACGCACACCGGTTTCGGGGTGTGCGAACTGCGGCCCGAGGGCACGGTCGCGGCGCACGTCCACTCGTACGAGGAGAGCGTCCACGTCCTCGACGGGGCCGTCGTCCTCGACCTGCCCGAGGGGTCGTACCTGCTGGAGGAGGGCGACTACGGCCTCCTCCCGGCCGGGGTCGCGCACGCCTGGCGCGGTGCCGGGGACACCGTCGGACGCTGGGCGGACATGCTGGCGCCGGTGCCGCGCGCCCGCTACGGGTACGACACCCACGCCGTCCCGGCGCTGCCCGCGCGCGACCCGGCCCGCATCGACGTGCGCGATCCGCGCACCCGCTCCTTCGGGCACTTCGAGCCCGCCCAGATGGACCCCGGCAAGCAGTCCCAGGACCTGCTGGCGGTGTCGGCGAGCATGCGGACCGCGCTGCTCGTCTACAGCGGGATCACCGTGAAGATGATGGTCGACGGCGATCTCGGCGCCGTCGCCTCGACGATGTTCATGGTGCAGTACGCGCCGGACGGCGTGGCGGGCACCCACGACCACCCCTTCGAGGAGACCTATCTGATCCTCGAAGGGCTGGTGGAGGCCGTGCTGGACGGGAAGCGGTACGTGCTGGGGCCCGGCGACTGCGCCTGGGCGGGCGCCGGTTGTGTGCACGGGTTCACCAACGCCGGTGACGGGCCCGTGCGTTGGCTGGAGACACAGGCGCCGCAGCCGCCGGTGCGGCACTCCTACCGGTTCACCCGGGACTGGGACTACCTGCGCGAGGCGCTGGGGGAGACACGATGAGTTCTGTGGTCGTGATCGGCGGAACCTCCGGTATCGGGCGGGAGTTGGCGCGGCGGCGGGTGGTACGAGGCGACGAGGTGGTGATCACCGGACGGGACGCCCACCGCACCGACACCGCGGCCAAGGAGATCGGCGCACAGGGAGTCGCGCTCGACCTCTCCCGGCCCAGGGAGGTCGCCGATGCGCTCGGGGACGTGGGCCGCGTCGACCACCTGGTCCTGGCCGGCGTCTCCCGCGACGAGAACCGGGTGGCCGATTACGACGTCGACGCCGCCGTCCACCTCGTGACCCTCAAGCTCGTCGGCTACACGGCGGTGGTGCACGCGCTGCGGCCGGTGCTGCACGACGACAGCGCGATCGTGCTCTTCGGCGGGCAGGCCAAGGAACGGCCCTACCCGGGCGCGACGACGGTGGCGACCGTCAACGCGGGCGTGCGGGGCCTGGTCAACACCCTCGCCGTCGAGCTCGCACCGGTCCGCGTCAACGCGATCCACCCGGGCGTGGTGGGCGACAGCCCGTACTGGCGCGACAAGCCGGAGGAGGTCCTCGCCGGCCTGCGGGCACGCACCCCCACGGGACGGCTCGCGACCGTGGTGGACGTGGTGGACGCCGTGGACTTCCTGCTGCGCAACCGGTCGGTGAACGCGGTCGGGTTGGAGGTGGACGGGGGGTGGCTGCTCGGGTAGACCGGTCCCGCGTGTGGCACGGTGAACTCGTGGGATCCTGCACGTACCGCGTGCCGATCTTCGAGGAGAGGGAAGCAGCATGACCGACCCCGCCGCCGTGGCCCGGCTCGCCGAGGACCTGACCTCCGGGCTGAAGACCGGCGACCTGGAGGACTTCTACCGGGACCTGCACCGCCACCCCGAACTCGCCTTCCAGGAACACCGTACGGCGGCCCGGCTCGCGGCGCGGCTGCGCGCGGCCGGGTTCGAGGTGGCCGAGGGAGTGGGCCGTACCGGAGTCGTCGGCGTGCTCGCCAACGGGGACGGGCCGGTGGTGTGGCTGCGCGGCGACATGGACGCGCTGCCCGTGCAGGAGGCCACGGGACTGCCGTACGCCTCCACGGTCGACGGCGTCATGCACGCCTGCGGGCACGACGTCCACGTCACCTGGCTCGCCGGTGCCGCCGAGGCACTCGCCGCCGGGCGCGCCGTTTGGTCGGGGACGCTGGTCGTCGTCGGGCAGCCCGCCGAAGAGGCCGGCGGGGGAGCGGGCGCGATGGTCGCGGACGGGGTGCACGAGCGCTTCCCGCGCCCCGACGCGCTGTTCGGCCAGCATGTCGCCCCGGGGCTCGCCGGGTTCTTTCCGCACACCCCGGGCCTGACCATGTCCGCCTCGGACGACATCGAGGTCGTCGTGCACGGCGTCGGCGGGCACGGCTCACGGCCCGAGTCGACGGTCGACCCGGTCGTGACGGCCGCGTACATCGTCACCCGGCTGCAGAGCGTGGTCTCCCGCGAGGTCGCCGCGAAGGACTCCGCCGTGGTCACGGTGGGACAGTTCCACGCGGGCACCAAGAGCAACGTCATTCCCGCCGAGGCCCGGCTCTCCCTCAACCTGCGCACCCAGGAACCGCACGTGCGGGAACGGGTGTTGGCCGCGATCCGGCGGGTCGTCGAGGGCGAGTGCCTCGCGGCCGGTTGCCCGGTCCCGCCCGAGGTCCTCCTGACCCCGGGCTACCCGAACACCGTCAACGACGCGGCCCTCGACGAGGAGATCGCGGCCGTGCACCGCCAACTCTTCGGCGACTTCACGGTGTTCGACTTCGGCCCGGCGATGGGCAGCGAGGACTTCTCCCTGCTCGCGCCCGAGGGAGTGCCGTACGACTACTGGTACGTGACCTCGACACCCGCCGCGGTGTGGGACGCGGCGCCGGGCGAGGAACTGGCGGAGAAGCTCGCGAACGTGCCGGGCAACCACAGCGCGCTGTTCGCCCCCGACCTCTCCGTACTCCTGCCCGGCGTACGGACGTTGGTGTCGGCGGCGCTCAGCCGCTTCACCGCTTGACGCCGACCCCGCCGTACAGCGAGACGAGTCCGTCCCCCTCGCGTGCGTCGGGGCGCCACCGCGACAGGGACACGATTCCCGGCTCCAGCAGGTCGAGTCCCTTGAAGAACCTGCCCACTTCGGCCTGTGAGCGGGCCACCAGCTTCACTCCGCTCGCGGTGTAGGCGGCGATGCCGGCGTTCACCCGCTCCGGGTCGAAGTCCGCCGTCATCGCCGACAGCACCAGGCAACTGCCCGGCGCCAGCGCGTCGACGAGCGTGTCCACCAGGCCGGGGGCGCCGTCTTCGTCGGGGATGAAGTGCAGCAGCGCGATCAGGGAGAGGGCGATGGGCTCCGCGAAGTCCAGGACATGCCCCGCCTGTTCGAGGATGTGCTCGGGATCCCGGGCGTCGGCCTGGACGTAGCGCGTCTCTCCCTCGGGAGTGCCGTGCAGCAGAGCAGCCGCGTGGGCGAGGACGATCGGGTCGTTGTCGACGTACACGACCCGGGCGTCCGGCGCGCCGGACTGGGCGACCTGGTGGAGGTTGGGCTCGGTGGGGATACCGGAGCCGATGTCGAGGAACTGCCGGATCCCCGCCTCCTGTTGGACGACCCGGACGGCCCGCTCCATGAACCGGCGGTTGGCGCGGGCCTGCCCCGGCGCGTCGCCCTGGGCGGTGATCCGGCGGCCGAGTTCCTCGTCGACGGGGTAGTTGTCCTTCCCGCCGAGGAACCAGTCGTAGACCCGGGCCGGGTGCGGCCTGCTGGTGTCGATCCGCCGATCGGCCGACTCGGTCCCGGTCACACGAAGCTCCTCTGCTCGACAGGGCGGCACGCTGCCGCGGCGCGCTGTCGAGCAGTCTGGCACGAGCAACTCCCCTGCGGGGCCTACGGCTTGAGCGGATCGTGCCCCAGCGCCATCAGCCGGTGCCGACGCCGGGTCTCCTCCGGCTCGTTCGCCGCGCCCGCCCGCTCGTCCACGGCGTCCACGGTGTCGACGACCTCGTACATCACCTCGATGTCGTCGTCCGTGAGGTCGGTTCGCCGCTTCTGGAGGATCGCCAGGACGTGCTCCCCCGTGGGCGAACCCGCGTGCTCCGGCAGCGGTTCGCTGTTCCCGTCGGCCTCGCTCACCCGCAGCCAGGCGGCGAGTTCCTGCGAGGTCATGTTGACCACGCGGTGGAACTCCTCCCACAGGACGTCGAGTTCGAGGGCGTCGGTCATCAGGAGTCCTTGGGCCAGTTCTCCGCGTCGAACATCCACCGCTGCTTCTCCAGCTCCGCGGTGATGCCGATCAGCAGGTCCTGGCTGACCGGGTCGGCCTTCTCGGTCGCCTCGATCCGCTCCCGCAGCCGTCCGATGGCGGCCGCCAGGGACTCGACCATCACCTCGACGACCTCGGTGTCGCGCACCCAGCCGTCCTTCGGGGAGGGCAGGGTGAACGCGGACGCGATGGTCTCGGGACGGCCGTCCGGCGGCAGCCCGAGCGCTGCGGCGCGCTCCGCGACGGTGTCGGAGAACTCACGGGCGGCCGTGACCACCTCGTCGAGCTGGAGGTGGATCGAGCGGAAGCGCGGCCCGACCAGGTTCCAGTGGGCCTGCTTCCCGATCAGGGAGAGGCCGACGAGATCCACCAGCGTGCTCTGCAGGGCGTCTCCGGTCACCTGACGGGCGTCGTCGGGAATGGTGCTCTTCATGACGGTCATACGGTGCTTCTCCTTCCGGCGTCGTCCGCGAGCGCCCGGGTGCCGTGCCCGGACGCCCGGAGCAGTGCGTCGCGTTCCTCCTCGCAGGTCCCGCCCCACACGCCCGAGGTCGGCCCGGTGCTGATCGCGTAGGTCAGGCACTCGACGGCCACCGGGCAGCGGGCACACACGCGTTTGGCCGCCGCCGCGTCCCGCAGCGCCGGTCCCCGGGTGCCCACGGGGAAGAACAGCTCGGGGTCCTCTCCCACACAGGCCGCTCGACGCAACCACTCCATGCGGGCGCGGGTGCCCAGGCGGAACCAGTGCAAACAGCAGTCACTTCGCCGGGAGCCGGTCGGTCACGTCGCCGGGAGCGCGTCGGTCACTTCGTACGGAGTACGTCGTCCAGGAACCGGACCACCTCGTCGAACACGGCGTTCCGGTCGGTCTCGTGGAAGACCTCGTGCCGGGCGCCCGGGCGGATCCGCTCCGTCACCGCGCTCCCGCCGAGCCGCTCCACGCCCACCCGGCTGCCGTCCAGCGGCACCAGCCGGTCCTCGTCGCCGTGCAGCCACAGCAACGGCAGCGCGCCGACGTCCCCGCCCCGGTCGACGGTCTCCAGGGCCCGCGCGAACGCCTCCACCGTCGGCCGCTTCATCGGCCCGTGCCAGACGAGGGGATCGGCGGCGTACGCGGCCCCGACCGCCGGGTCGCGGGAGAGCGAGGCCGGACTGATCGGGGTGTCGGGGATCTCGTCGAGGGCGAGGAGCGTGCCCGGCAGCTTCCAGTCGCCGATCACCGGCCCCGACAGCACGAGCGCGGCGAGCTCGGCGCCGTACCGCTGGGCGAAGCGGGCCGCGATCAGACCGCCCATGGAGTGCCCGACCAGGACGAGGGGCAGGCCGGGGTGGGCGCGGCGGGCCAGGTCCGCGACCGTGTGCACATCGCTGACCACGTCCTCGAAGTCGTCGATCAGGACGCGCTCGCCGGCCGACTTCCCGTGGCCCATGTGGTCGGGGCCGAACACGGCCGCCCCGTCCGCCACGAGGACCTCCGCGAGCCCCTCGTACCGGCCGATGTGCTCGCCGTACCCGTGCACCAGGAGTGCCAGGTACCGGGGGCTCTCCCGCGGCCACTCCCGCACGGTGACGGAGCCCTTCGTACCGGCGACGACATGCTCACGGGGTTCGGCCATGTTTCCTCCAGCTGCGCCTCGGTCCAGAACCGGCGGTGCCAATTTATGGCCTGTGGTGTCCTGCGATGCGTTGCGATCAGGAACCCTGCCGTCCGCCGCGCCGGTCAGTATCCGACGGTCTCCCGGAGGAGCAGCACCGTGGCGCGGCCCGGGTGGGGCTCCGCGTTGAGGATGAGGAGGCGGTTGACGGCGCTGTCCGTGCCGTAGACCGCCCGGGCGCGGACGTTCTCCAGCGGGAGGGCGTGTTCCTCGACGCGGCGCAGTGCCGTGGGCAGGTCCGGCACCACCTTCTGCGCGCCTACGATCCAGATCGCGTGGGCGGCGCCGCCCGCGTTCGCGGGGAGCTGGCTGCCGCTGCCCGAGGCGAGGACGAGGGCGCCGGTCTCGGTGACCGCGGCGACGCTGTTGACGACGTAGTCGGGACTGGCGATCAGCCTGCGGATCTCGTCGGCGCCGGTGGCACGGTCGATGGCCAGGACGCGCGGCCGTACGGCGTCGTAGCGGCCACTGGCGTTGATGTCCTCGTCGATGCCGGAGAGGCGCAGCGTCTCGCTGGCTCCGGTGAACACACCGGCGCCCTCGGGGAGCAACTCCTTGATGCGGACGCGTGCTTGTGCGGTGTCGTCGAGGATCTCGGCGGCGAAACCGTTGGCACGCAGCGCGGCGGCCGTCCGCTCCAGCTGGTCGGCGGAGGCCGGGTCGGTGAAGGCGGGGGCGGGAGTGGGGGCGAGTGCCGAGGTGATCGTGGTGGCCGCCGGGTCGACCCCCGAACCCTGTCCCGGGTCGCCCCCCGAGTTCTGCGCCGAATGGGCTTCCGCGCCCTGAGCCGGGTCGGCCTCCGAACCCTGCACCAGGTCGGCCCCGGAGCCCCGCTCCGAGTCGCCCGCCGACTCCCGCGTATTCCCCGGCGCCGAGCCCGTCAGTGGGGTGGTGTCGAGGTACCGGACCTCGTACTCCCGCTCGGCGAACCTCCAGCCCTCCTCGGTGCGCACGTAACGGTCGTGGTAGATGGCGTAGTTGAGTCCCTGGCGGCCGTCGAGGGCGCGTGCGATCTCCTGGACGTAGGCGCGGCCGGTCGCGGTGTCGCCGTCCAGCCGGATCATGCCGGGGTGGGTGTTCTGCACGAAGAAGTCCCACTGGCTCTGCAGCAGTTCGCCCCCGGCGATGATCTCCTCCCGGCCCACCTGCTCGACCGGGATGTTGGGCATGCGCAGCACACCGTCCGGTGTGAACAGCGAGGCCAGCCGGGGGCGGTCGCGCATCATCGCCGCGTCGGTGAACTCCCCGCGCAGCGCCTCGATCTCGACGCGGTCCGCGACGGCCTGGAAGTCGTTCATCGTCAGTTCCTCTCGGTCGTGTTGTCGTCCTCGCCGGTACGACAACGCAGCCCCGCGAAATGTGAGGTGGCGCGTCGGCCTCACATTCCGGGGCGCTGTTCTGTCGTAACGGGTGGAGACACAGCCGCGAGCGAGGGAGACTTCCGGATCATGACCACCAGAGCCGAGACCCCCGACGAGCAGAGCGATCCCGGACTCGGCGCGATCATGAGCGAGCGGCGCCGGCTGATCAACCTCGGCTACCGGCTCCTCGGGTCGCTCGCCGACGCCGAGGACGTCGTACAGGAGACGTACGCCCGCTGGTACGCCCTGTCGGAGCGGGAGCAGCGGGCCGTCGAGTCGCCCGGCGCCTGGCTGACGACCGTCGCCGGCCGCATCTGCCTGAACCTGCTCGGCTCGGCGCGGGCCCGGCGGGAGACGTACGTGGGCGACTGGATCCCGGAACCGCTGCCCGAGCCCACGGAGTGGATCACCGGGCGCCCCGGCGCCGAGGGGCTCGACCCGGCCGACCGGGTCACCCTCGACGAGTCGGTGTCGATGGCCTTCCTCGTCGTCCTCGACGCGATGACCCCGGCCGAGCGCGTCGCGTTCGTCCTGCACGACGTCTTCCGCTACCCGTTCGGCGAGGTCGCCGAGATCGTCGGCCGCACTCCGGCCGCCTGCCGGCAGCTGGCCTCGTCCGCCCGCCGCCGTATCCGCACCGCGCAGAGCCCGGCGGGCCCGGGTGCCGGGCAGGCGGACATCGTCCGGCGGTTCAGGACGGCGTGGGAGGCCAAGGACATCGAGGCCCTGATCGGACTCCTCGACCCCGACGCGATCGCGACCGCCGACGGTGGCGGGCTGGCCGTCACCCACCCGCGCCCGATCGTGGGCGGCGAGCGGATCGCCCGTGCCTACGCCGAGATCGCCCGGGTGGCGGGCGACCGCACGACGTTCCTGGAGTACACGGTGAACGGCCTGCCCGGCCTGGTGGCGCGGCAGGACGGCGAACTGGTGACCGTGTTCGCGTTCGAGTTCGCGGGCGACCGGATCCGGCGGATCTGGGCCGTGCGCAATCCCGAGAAGCTGCGGCCCTGGCGCAGCGGCTGAGCGCCGTTCCGGGTGGGCAGTGGTCACCTGGCGAGACGCTGCTTACAGGCGTCCGTTAGATGTGCGTAGCATCGGTGTCCGCATGGACACGATGACGCTCTGGCACATCACCGGCTGGGAATTCGCGGCGCTGGCTTTCGCCGCGTTGCTCGTCGGCTTCTCCAAAACGGCTGTGAGCGGTGCCAACACGGTCAGCCTGGCGATCTTCGCCGCCGTACTGCCCGCCCGCGCCTCCACCGGCGTACTGCTGCCGATCCTCATCGCCGGGGACGTGCTGGCGGTGCTCACCTACCGGCGCCACGCCCACTGGCCCACACTGTGGCGGCTGTTCCCCGCGGTCGCCGTCGGCGTGCTCGCGGGGACGCTGTTCCTGGTGTGGGCGGACGACGGGGTGATGCGGACATCGATCGGCGCGATCCTGCTGCTGATGGCCGGGGTGACGATGTGGCGTCGGCGGAAGACCGAGACGGAGGACGACCCCGACGCGGTCACCACCCGGGCGGGACGCGTCAAGGCCCGTTCCTACGGCGTCCTCGGCGGCTTCACGACGATGGTCGCCAACGCCGGTGGGCCGGTGATGTCGATGTACCTGCTCTCGGCGGGCTTCCGCAAGCTCGGCTTCCTCGGGACGTCGGCGTTCTTCTTCCTGATCGTCAACGTGTCCAAGGTGCCCTTCAGCGCGGGGCTCGGCCTGATCGACGGCCACTCGCTGCTCCTTGACGCGGCGCTCGTGGCGTTCGTCGTGCCGGGTGCGTTCATCGGCAAATGGGCTGTGAACCGAATCAACCAGCGGCTCTTCGAGCAACTGGTGATCGCGGCGACCGTGGTGGGCGGGGTGCAGTTGCTGGTCAGGTGACGGGCGCCGAGCCGACGGTGCCGACTCGACGGTGTCGGCTCGATTTCGACGGCGCTGTCCCGGCCCCGGCGATTCCGCCGACGCCCCGGCGATCCCGCCCGCGCCGAAGCCTCGTACGCTACCCGCCATGTCCCCCCACGTCCTGATCCTCGGCGGTACCACCGAGGCCCGTGAACTCGCCGCCGCGCTCGCCGGGCGGCCCGGATTCCGGGTCACCACGTCACTCGCGGGCCGGGTCAGCCGGCCCGGAGCGGTCGCCGGGGAGGTCCGGATCGGGGGGTTCGGCGGGGTGGAGGGGCTCGCCGACTGGCTGCGCGCCGAGCACGTGGACGCGCTGGTCGACGCCACCCATCCCTTCGCCCGCGCCATCACCGCGAACGCGGCACAGGCGGCCGCCGCCACCGGCGTGCCCTCGGTCGTGCTGCGCCGCCCGGGCTGGCGGCCCGGCCCCCAGGACCGCTGGTATCCGGTCGACTCCCTCGCCGAGGCGGCGGACCTGCTGCCGAGCCTGGGCCGCCGGGTGTTCCTCACCACCGGCCGCGTGGAACTGGCCGCCTTCGCCCATCTGACCGACCTGCACTTTGTCGTACGGTCCGTGGAGCTGCCCGAGCCGCCGATGCCACCGCGCACCGAAGTCCTGCTGGCGCGCGGGCCGTTCACCCCGGCGGACGAGACCGCGCTGCTCCAGGAGCACTGCATCGACGTCCTGGTGACCAAGGACAGCGGGGGAGCGGCGACCTCCGCGAAGCTCACGGCCGCGCGTGAGCTGGCGCTGCCCGTCGTCGTCGTACGCCGGCCGCCGCTGCCGGAGGGCGTGACGGCGGTGTTCGACGTGGCCGGGGTACGGGAGTGGCTCGCCCTCGATTAGGGGGTGGCACGGGCCGACGGGTGCTGCCGACCGGCGGGGCTGTGCCGTGGGTCGATGGCGATGCCGCCGTCAGGCGGGCGTGCCGTGGCGCGGGGTGCGATCCTGCCGCCGAGCCGCCGAGCCGCCGAGCCGCCGAGCCGCCGAGCCGCCGAGCCGCCCAGCCGCTGTGCCGCCGAGCCGCCGAGCCGCCGGGCCGCCGGGCCGCCGGGCCGCCGAGCCGCCGTGCCGTCGAGCCGTCCGCTAGGACGTCCCGCTGGCTGCCAACTCCCGTGTCCGCTGTGGCAGTCCGCTGTTCAGGTCCTCCACCAGCAGCCGCTTCGCGATGGTGTCCACGGCGGCCCGCAGGTCCGTGTCGGACGGGCGGCCGATGTCACGCTGCACCCGCTCCTCCAGCCAGACGCCCCACGCCTCGCTGATGGTGCGTGCCTCGCGGGCGCCCGCCTCGGTGTGGGAGAGGAGGTGGCCGTCGCGGGTCAGGTACCCCTCCTCGACCATCCGGTCGAAGACCGGCAGCAGCACCTCCGGCGGCAGATGCCGACGCGCGGCGATCATGCCGAGGCTCGCGTGCCCGACCAGCCGCGTGTGCAGCTCCACCTGCATCACGGCCCACGCCCCGGCGATGTCGAGCCGGGTGTCGGAGCCCGCGATGATCCGGCGCGCGGTCTCCAGGTCCGTACTGCCGATGATCTTGCAGACGGAGTTCTCCAGAACCCGCCGCGAGTCCGCCCCGGACGGCTGCGCGAAGCCCTCGCCCATGTCGGTCGACCCGGCCCGCGCGCTGTCGCGCAGCTGGACCTGCCGGAGGAACAGGGCGACGACGAAGCCGACCGCGGCGACCGGCACGGTCCACAGGAAGACGGTCTGGATCGTGTCGGCGTACGCGTCGATGATCGGCGCGGCGACCGCGGAGGGCAGCTGGTGCAGACCGTCCGGGCTGGTCGCCGCCTTGCTGACGGTCGCCGGATCCAGGCCGCCGACCTGTACCGCGGACGCGATGCCGTCCTTGAGGTGGGGGGTGAGCGAGTTGGCGTAGATGGTGCCGAAGACGGCCGTGCCGAAGGAGCTGCCGAGCGTACGGAAGAAGGTGACGCCGGAGGTCGCGGTGCCGAGGTCGGCGTACTCGACGGTGTTCTGCACGGCGATCGTCAGGACCTGCATGCACAGCCCGATGCCGGTGCCCAGCACGAACATGTACAGCGACTCCAGCCAGAACCCGGTCGACGGCCCCATCAGCGACATGAGGTACAGCCCGACGCCCATCACCAGCGAGCCGACGATCGGGAAGGTCCGGTAGTGGCCGGTCTTGCTGACCACGTTGCCGCTCGCGACCGACGCGATGAGCAGCCCGACCACCATGGGCAGCGTGCGCACCCCGGAGACCGTGGCCGAATCCCCGTCCACGTACTGGAGATACGTCGGCAGGTACGTCATCGCGCCCAGCATCGCGAAGCCGACGATGAAGCTCAGGATCGAGCAGACCGTGAACACCGGGTTGGCGAACAGCCGCATGGGCAGCATCGGTTCGGCCGCCCGGGTCTCCACCCAGCAGAACAGCCCGAGTGCGACCGCGCCGCCGGCGAACAGCCCGATGATGACGCCCGAGCCCCACGCGTACTCGTTGCCGCCCCAACTCGTCGCCAGGATCAGGGCGCTGGCGCCGACCGCGACGAACGCGATGCCCAGGTAGTCGATGAGGGGCCGGGTGGCCGCCTTCACCACCGGGATGGTGCGGGCGGCCGCGACCACCACGAGGACCGCGATCGGGACGTTGACGTAGAACGCCCAGCGCCAGGTCAGATGGTCGGTGAACAGGCCGCCGAGGAGCGGCCCGATGACCGTGGCCACCCCGAACACCGCGCCGATGGCGCCCTGGTACTTGCCGCGCTCGCGCAGCGGGATGACGTCGGCGATCAACGCCATCGCCGTCACCATCAGACCGCCCGCGCCGACGCCCTGCATGGCCCGCCAGACGATCAGCAGGGTCATGTTGGAGGCGAGACCGCACAGGAACGAGCCGGTGATGAACACGATCGCCGAGACCTGGAAGACCACCTTGCGGCCGAACAGGTCGCCGAACTTGCCGACCAGGACCGTCGAGACGGTCTCCGCCAGCAGATACGACGTCACGACCCACGACATGTGCTCGGCACCGCCGAGATCGGAGACGATCGTCGGCAGCGCAGTGCCCACGATGGTCTGGTCGAGGGCGGCGAGCAGCATCCCCAGCATGATCGTCACGAAGACGACGTTGCGCCGGCGCGCGTCCAGCACGGGCGGCTGGGCGGCGGCGGGCGGCGCGGATCGCGCGGATTCCTCGGCGACTGTCACAAGGGCACGATCACACCGCTGGGCCATCCGTGCGCGCGGGACGGTCCGCTCGGGTGCTCCCGCCCGCTGACCCGTCCTTCGGGTTGCGGCGCAGCAGATACGTGTCCATGATCCAGCCCTTGCGCTCCCGGGCCTCGGCGCGCAGCCGCTCGATGCGCGGCGCGGCCTCGGCGATCGGACCGGAGGCGAGGATCTCGTCCGGGGTGCCTATGTAGGCGCCCCAGTAGATGTCGATGTCCTGGTCGGCGTAGGCGCGGAAGGTCTGGTGGGCGTCGAGCATCACCACCACGTCGTCCACGCCCTCGGGGAAGCCCTCGGCGAGCCGCCGGCCGGTGGTGATCTGGACGGGACGGGCGACCCGGTTCAGTCCCGTGCGGTGCCGTGCGACGAGCGCCGACACACTGCTGACGCCCGGGACGACGTCGTACTCGAAGGCGACCGTGCCCCGCTCCAGGATCTCCTCCAGGATGCCCAGCGTGCTGTCGTACAGCGCCGGGTCGCCCCACACCAGGAACGCCCCGCTCTCGTCCTCGCCCAGTTCCTCGGTGATCAGCCGCTCGTAGATGTCGGCGCGGGCGCTGCGCCAGTCCCCGACGGCGGGGGAGTACGCCGAGCCGCCCGCACGGCGGTCCCGCTCCGGGTCGCGGGCCTCGACCACGCGGTACGAGCCCTCCGGTATGTGCGTCTCCAGCATGTCGCGGCGCAGCCGCACCAGGTCGTCCTTCACCTCGCCCTTGTCCAGGACGAAGAACACGTCCGTGCCGCGCAGCGCCCGCACCGCCTGGAGGGTCAGCTGCTCGGGGTCGCCCGCACCGATACCGATGACATGAATCTTTCGCACGCCCCCGAGTCTGCCGTACGCCACTGACAGTGACCGCACCGCGTACCCGAAAGCGCTGCTCGGGCCTCCGGCGGGCCGACCCCGTATCCGCGTCCGGCCGGCGTCATATCCGCAGGCGCGGCCCCCGCTCCCGCGCGTCCACCGCCGTGCCGCCGCGCTCCACGTCGTCCGCCAGCTCGCGCGCCCACCCCGCGAGCCCCGCGAGATCCATCCCGTACGGCCGCTGCGGCCCCCTGTCCGACGCCCACTCCTCCACGCCCGCGGCGCCGCGCCGCAGCAGCCGGGGGCCGCCGGTGACGTTGCCGCGGGCCGCGTGGGTCAGCCCCACGGCGAGCTGGGCCAGCGCCCGCCACAGCGCGCGCTCCTCCTGCGGCCCCGACTTCCAGGCGTCCTCGAACACCTCGTGCGCGTGGAACGGCCGCCCCGCGTCCAGCAGTTCCTGCGCCTCGGTCACGGTCTCCTCCGGGCCGCGCACGACGCCTTCCGGCTGCCGCTCGACGCCCTCGCTGCCGTACGGCAGCGGCCGCCCCAGCCCGTCCCGCGGCCGGGCGTTGCGCGCCCGCCCCTCGCCGTCCCGGTCCCGCGCGTCCGCCCGTCGTCCAGAGGATGTGCCCATACGACGATTGTCCCCCGCCCGATACCGGCTTCGGGGCGACCCCGACGTGGGGTAAAGTTCGGTACGCGCGTTCCCGCGGTCCACCGCGGGGCAGCGCATCGGGACGTGGCGCAGCTTGGTAGCGCACTTGACTGGGGGTCAAGGGGTCGCAGGTTCAAATCCTGTCGTCCCGACTTTGCGAAGTCGTATCTCAGGGCCGCTTCAGGAGAAATCCGAAGCGGCCCTTCGCTTTGCCATCCCGCCATCCCGCCATCCCGCCATCGACCCGACCGCGACAGGCGTGCGGGGAAGGACCGCGACGACCTCCCCAGGTACGAGCGGCCCTTCCCCGGGCACACGGCGCCCGGTTACCCCGAGAACGACCATGCATGCCGTACCGGCGTCCCGGGGCACGTCAGTCGTGGCGGGGCCCTCCGGGGGCGATCTCGCCGGAGCCGCGCTCGATCAGCCGGGTCGGCACCGTGGCGGTGGCGGAGGGGGAGTCGTCGCCGTCCAGCCGCCTGAACAGCATCTCGGCGGCCGTCGTGCCCATCTGCTCGACGTCCTGGGCGATGACGGAGATCCCCGGGTTGAGGATGTCGGCCAACGGGAAGTCGTCGAAGCCCACTTGGGCGACGGTGTCCTGCAGACCGAGGGCACGCAGTGCGCGCAGGACCCCGATGGTCACGAGGTTCTGGCTGGTGAACAGCGCCGTCGGCGGGTCCGGCAGCGCGAGGAGCTGTTCGGTCGCGGCGATGGCGGCCCGTTCGCTGGACCCGACGTGCCGGACGATGGCGTCGTCGTACGGGATGTGCGCGACTTCCAGGGCGTGCCGGTAACCGTCGCAGCGCTGCGCGGCGGTCGGGATGGAGGCGTTGTCGCCGAGGTAGGCGATACGACGGTGACCGGACCGGAGCAGGTGGTCGACAGCGGTGACCGCGCCCCGCCGGTTGTCGGAGACGACGGCGTCCGCGTCGAGCAGACCGGCCTCGCGGTCGACGAAGACCATCCGGGTGCCCGACCGCTGCTCGCTGATCAGATAGCTCTGGTCCCGTCCCGCCGGAACGATCACCAGTCCGTCGACCCGGCGGTCGACGAGCGCCTGGGCCAACTCCCGTTCCCGCGCCGGATCTTCGTCGAGGCTGCCGACCAGGACCAGCACACCGCGGCCCCGGGCCACGTTCTCCACGGTGCGCGTCAGGGCCGCCGAGAAGGGGTTCGCGGCGTCCTCGACGAGCATGCCGATGGTCGCCGTACGACCGTCCCCGCGGCGCAGACTGCTCGCCGTGAGGTTGGGGCGGTAGCCCAGTTGGTCGGCGGCCTCGCGGACCCTCGTGACGATCGCCGGATCGACGGTGGGGACGCCGTTGAACACCCGCGAGACCGTCTTGATGGCCACGCCGGCCAGCGCCGCGACCTCGCGCATGGTGGGGCGGCTGCGGGGGGCCCGGGGCGGTGCCTCGCCCTGAGTCATCGTTGTCTCCAACCGGATTCGCGTTACCTACTCGTTGCCCACGCATGTCTATCAGCGTCTTGACGCACTCGTCCATACGGGCCCAGTATCACGCCGAGTCAACGTTGTCTCAGCGTCGGCCAAGGGACGGCTCCGAAAGGGATCACGCCATGAACCTCTCCACCAGCAAGCTGTCGAGCCGCCGGAGTCGGCGTACCCCGGCGGCGGCGATCGGCGTCACGCTGTGCCTCGGCATCACGCTCGCGGCCTGCGGATCCTCCGACTCGAGTTCCTCCGCGTCCGGGTCGGGAGGCGGTGGCAAGGTGGGCGTCTCGCTGATCCTGAAGACGCTCAGCAACCCGTACTTCGTGAGCATGGAGAAGGACGCCAAGGCCCAGGCGACCAAGGACAACGTGAGTCTCACGGTGGCCGCGGGCACGACCGACGGCGACACCCAGACCCAGATCACCGCCATCGACAACGCGATATCGCGGGGCGACAAGGGCATCCTCATCACCACCAACGGCGACGCCGTGAACGCCGCCCTCGGCCGGGCCAAGCAGGCCGGGCTCTTCGTGATCGCCCTGGACACCGCGCCCAACCCGGCGAGCACCGCGGACATCACCTACGCCACCGACAACGAGCAGGCTGGCAAGCTCATCGGCCAGTACGCGGCGGCCTCCCTGAACGGCAAGCCGGCCGTCATCGCCATGCTCGACCTGTTCAACAACCAGGTCGTCTCCGTCGACATCAACCGCGACCACGGCTTCCTGGAGGGCATGGGCATCGACCCGGGCAGCAAGACCGAGAACGGCAAGGAGGCCAAGTCCGGCACGTACACCGGCGGCAAGGGCGGCACGTACAAGGTCGTCTGCCACCAGCCCACCCAGGGCGCCATCGACGGCGGCCGTACCGCGATGGAGAACTGCCTGTCGGCCAACCCGGACATCAACGTCGTCTACGCGATCAACGAACCCGCTGGTGAGGGCGCGTACAACGCGCTCAAGGCGGCCGGCAAGGAGAAGCAGGCCGCGATCTACGCGATCGACGGCAGCTGCTCCGGCCTGAAGAACGTGACCAGCGGCGAGTTCGCGGCCGACGCGGTGCAGTACCCGGGCAAGATGGCCGCCCTCGGCGTCAGCTCGATCGCCAAGCTGGCCCGCGGCGGCAGCAAGCCCGGCGTGACCGACGGCAAGTCCTTCTACGACACGGGCACCGCTCTCGTGGCCGCCAAGTCCCTCGACGGACTGACCGTCCAGTCCCCCTCCCAGGCCGCCTCCGCCTGCTGGGGCGGCTGACGGCCCGCGGGTCGCGCAGAAGCTCTTGTCGCTGGTCAGCGCGCACGCCTTGGAGTTGGCGGGTGCCTCGCCGAAGTACTCGGCGACCTGGGCGTTCACCTTCGGCGAGACGATCCAG
>NZ_JBEYVC010000151.1:0-26191 GCF_040643855.1 Streptomyces sp. NPDC047072
GCCGAGGGGGAGACTCCATGACCACCGGGCCCGGGAACGGCAGCGCTGCTTCGCCCGGGTCGGTATCGAGACCAGCCTGGTCCGGTCGCCGAGCGGCCGGATGGTGCTGATGAACGCGGACGGGACCGCCGAGCCCGACAGCGTGCCGGACGCCTGCGCCGACGGGGTGCTCAACACGCTCACTCCTACGGAGGAGAAGGCGTTGGTGGCGCTCAAGGGACTGGCCCGGGTCTGCCTGGCGAAGATGGGGCTGAGCAACGTGCCCGTGTACCCGGTGAACCTGTTGCGCCTGTTGGGCGCGCGGCAGCCCGTGTTCGACAAGCTCGGCAACCTCGGCAACAAGGAAGGGCAGGCGGCCCAGACCTGCGTCGACGACGCCCGCCGTGCCCAGATGGAGCCTTACGTGGCCCCCGCCGCCCAGCTGTTCCTGGGCGGCGGCGACACCCCCGCCGTGCGGTTCGACATGTCCCCGGCCAACAAGACGAAGGTCGTCGGCACCGCGGGGCTCGTGCTCGCCCTCACCGTGGCCGTCACCGCCCTGGTCGCCACCCGGCTCGTCCGGCCGCTGCGCGCCCTCACCGCCGCCGCCCAGCAGCCGCCGGAGGCCCACGCGCGCGTGCCCGTCACCACCCGCGACGAGACCGGGATCCTCGCGGCCGCCTTCAACGACATGGCCGAACGCCGGGAACGCCTGGAGACCCAGCGCAAGGCCATGGTCAGCGACATCGCCCACGAGCTGCGCAGCCCGCTCACCAACATCCGCGGCTGGCTGGAGGTGACCCGGGACGGCGTCGTCGACCCCGACCCCGAGCTGCTCGCCTCGCTGCACGAGGAGTCGCTCGTCCTGCAGCGGGTCATCGACGACCTCCAGGACCTCGCGGACGCCGACGCCGGCACCCTGCGCCTGCACCCCGAGCCGCTGTACTGCGACGAACTCCTCCAGCAGGTCGCCGCCGCCCACCGCGTCCGCGCCGCCACCGCCGGGGTCCAGCTGCGCACCCGGACCGAGGGGACGCCCTGGCTGGACGCCGACCCGGTGCGGATGCGGCAGGCGATCGGCAACCTCGTCTCCAACGCGGTGCGCCACACCCCCGCCGGCGGCACCGTCACCCTGACCGCCCGCGAGGACGGGGACGACGTCGTCCTGGCGGTCGCCGACACCGGCACCGGGATCGCGGCCGAGTACCTCCCGCACGTCTTCGACCGGTTCTGGCGGGCCGAGAAGTCCCGCAGCCGCCGTACCGGAGGCAGCGGCCTCGGTCTGTCCATCGTGCGCCACCTGGTGGCCGCCCACGGCGGGACGGTGACGGCGGCGAGCGAGCCCGGCGCGGGGAGCGTCTTCACGCTGCGGCTGCCCGGCGGGCCGGTTCCACCGCCGTCGTAGGGGTACCCCGTCTGCTCGTGAGAAGAGAAAGACGGAAAGCGGGGCCACGACCATGGGCGGACGGCAGGAACCGGCGCCGGACGATCTGCCGGTGGTGCGGTCGCTCGCCGAGCTGACGGAACTGGTCGAACGACACCAGGGGCTGTACGTCCGCTGGTCGCGCGGCCCCGCCACCGACCTGGCGAGGGTCTCGAGCACCGACGACCTCACGGGTGTGCCGATGCCGGGCCTGTCGGCCAATCCGCTGGACGTGGAGGAGTGGTGGGAGGGGCGGTCCCTGGAGTTCTGGGTGGCCCGCCGCCTCCACGACTACTCGCATCTGCCGCACGAGAAGGGCCCCCGGGTGCGCCCCTGGGTTCTCCAGGGGCGCGAGACGGGGCGGGGGCCGGACAACGAGCCGCTGATCGCGGAGGTCCGGCCGATGTGCTGGATCGACCTCGGCGTCCTCGACGAGGCGCGGGCCGAGGTGGAACGCCAAGAACGGTCCTGGGGGCCGCTGCGGCGCAGCGGTCGCTGACCGGGGCACCGGGTCGCCCGGTGCCCTCGCCGCCCGGCGCCTCAGCCCGCCCTTCTCCGGGCCGCCGCGCGCCGTCGGGCCAGCGCACGGCGTTCGGTCTCGCTGGTGCCGCCCCAGACGCCGATCCCCTGACCGGTCTCCAGCGCCCACTCCAGGCACTGGTCCCGCACCGGGCAGCGCCCGCAGACGGCCTTGGCCTGTTGTGTCTGCACCAGGGCGGGGCCGGTGGTGCCGATCGGGAAGAAGAGATCGGGGTCCTCGTGGCGGCACGCGGCATGGTCTCGCCAGTTGTCCATCAAAGTCACCTGCGATCGAAGTCGTACGTGCCCTCGTGGATGCCTTACTCGTTTTCGGGTCACCTGTCGATGCGCGGTGAAACAGCCGAGTCCCCTGGGATCCCCGCCCGGTCACTGCTCGCGCACGCCCCAGGGGGAGCCGTACGCGGTCAGCAGGTCCAGGAACGGGCGGGCCGGGAAGGCCTCGGGGCCGAGGACGCCCGTGCCCGACCAGGCGCCGGTGGCGAGGAGTTCGAGGGCGACGACCGGGTTCACGGCGGTCTGCCACACGACCGCCTGGCAGCCGTATTCCGCCATGGACCACTGGTTGTCGACCACGTGGTAGAGGTACACCTCGCGCGGCGCGCCGTCCTTCACGCCCCGCACCCAGGTGCCCGCGCAGGTCTTGCCGTGCATCCGGTCGCCGAGCGTCGCCGGGTCGGGCAGACAGGCGGCGACCACGTCCCGGGGCGAGACGGCGACCGGTCCGCCCGCGCCCGGCACGGTCACCGGGTCGGTGCGGTCCAGGCCCAGCAGGTGCAGGGTCTTCAGCGTCTCGATGAACTCGCGGCCCAGGCCGTACTTGAAGGTGACCCGGCGGGCGCCGACCCAGCGGGGGACCAGCAGCACCTCCTCGTGCTCCACGTTGACGCACTCGACCGGGCCGATGCCCTCGGGGAAGTCGAAGACCTCGGGCTCGCTGAAGGGCTCGGTGGTGAACCAGCCGCGCTCGGCCTCGTAGACGACCGGCGGGTTGAGGCACTCCTCGATCGTGGTCCAGATGCTGAAGGAGGGGGCGAAGTCGTAGCCGTCGACGGTGAGGTTGGCGCCGTCGCGGATGCCGATCTCCTCGATCTCGTCGAAGAGTTCGTCCGCCGCGTACCGGGCGAAGACGTCCGACAGGCCCGGCTCCACGCCCATCCCGACCAGAGCGACGGTCCCCGCCTTCTCCCACTCCTCGGCCCGCGCGAACTGCTCGTCGCCGAGCTTGACCCCGCACTCCTCGTAGGGCCGCTCCGGGTGCGGACGCGACAGGGACATCGCCATGTCGAGGTACGAGGCCCCGGCCGTCCGGGCGGCGCCGAACAGGGGCATCGCGAACCGCGGGTCGGTCGCGTTGAAGAGGACGTCGCACGCGTGCCGCTCCAGGAGCTTCGCCACGGCCGCCTCGTCGCCCGCGTCCACGCGCTCGGCGACGAACCGGTCGTCGCCGGGGAGGGCGGCCACCGCCGCCTCGGCCCGGGCGAGGTCGTAGTCGGCGACCACCATCGCCTCGAAGAACGGGCGCCGGGCCGCGATCCGGGTGACGGCGGTACCGACGCCACCGGCTCCGACGAGCAGGACACGCATGACAGATCTCCCTCTGCTGACGGTTCGTGGACGGGGCCCCGCGGCCGATACAACGCCCGCGCCTCACGTAAGGTCAATGGCGTAGGCATAAGGAGGCCGCGGGCTCCGGGTCCGGCGGCGCCAAGGAGGCTGCGGTGCCCAAACCGGTCGTCCCCGAGGAGAAACGGCGCAGGCGCAGGCCCACCAAGAGCGGGACGGTCCTGTCCGAGCGGCTGATCGTTCAGACCGCGCTGCGGATGCTGCGCGAGCACGGCAGCGCGGGGCTGACCGCACGCCGGCTCGGGCTCGCCCTCGACGCCGACCCGAGCACGCTCTACCGGTACTTCCGGGGCATGGACGAGCTGACACTCGCCATCGGCGACGCGATCGTCGGCCAGGCGCTGGAGGGCTGGCGGCCGACGGGGGAGTGGCGGGCCGACCTGCGCGCGGTCGGGTTGCGCATCCACGCGGCCTACGTCGCCCATCCGCAGGCCGCGGTGCTGACCACGAGCCGGGTCACCGGCCGCGCCAACGAACTCGCCGCCGACGAGATGATCCTGGACATCCTGCGCGAGGCGGGGTTCCCGCTGCCGGAGACGGTCCGGATCTACCACGCCTTCGTCGACCAGACCCTGGCCTTCGCCGCCCTCGACGCCGCCTCCCTGGCCCTGCCCAGCGCCGCGCTCCGCTCCGACGAGGCCATGTGGCGCTCCACGTACGCCCGGCTGTCGCCCGCCACCCACCCCCGGATCGCGGAGGCGGCCCCGCTGCTGGCCACCCGGATGGTGACCAGCGCCTACCCGACGGCCCTGGAGATGTTGCTGGACAGTGCGCAGGCTCGGCTGAACGCTTCGTAGACTCCGTCTCGTAGCCTCATTACGGGCACAGGCCCGAGGCGTTGCGGGGAGGCGATGGTGTTCGGAAGCGGGGCGCGGTTGTTCGCGGGGGCCGTGGTGGGGGTCTGCCTTCTGCTCCTGGGCCCCAGCGTGCCGGTCGGTTCCCTCTTCGCCGGGTCGTCGAAGCCCGCCGACACCGCGAGGGACGCCGTCCCGAACCGGGTCATGACGTGGAACCTCTGCAACCCCTGCGATGTGGGCAGCGTCGACCGGGCCGCGGAGATCGCCGCGCACGCGCCCCAGGTACTCGCCGTGCAGGAGTCGTGCGTGGGGGACGTCAAGAGGATCCGCGACTATCTGGAGGGCCGTTACGGGCTCGACTACCACGTCGAGTACGGGTCGGTGCTGCAGAACTGGGGCCGCTGCGGGGGTGTGCCGTGGAACCCCGGGGGTTACGGGCAGGCGATCCTCTCGGCGGCTCCGATGACCGACGTCGTCACCGCGGAGTATCCCGACGGCGGCTCCGAGGACCGCGGGTACATGGCCGTCACGACCACGGTGGACGGGCAGTCCGTCCGGGTCTTCAACACCCACCTCGCCGAGCGACGCCAGGAGTCGGTGCGGGCGGAGCAGGTCCGGGTGTTCGCGCCGGAGGTCGCCAAGTACGACCGCGCCATCGTCCTGGGCGACTTCAACGCCGTGCCGTACGCCGCCGAACTCGCCCCGATGTGGAAGCTGGCCACGGACGCGGACCCCGCGTGCCGCCCCTCGTCGAGCGGTACGTGCGAGACCACCACCGACTGGCAGAGCAAGTTCGACTACATCTTCCTGCGCGGCGGCATCACCGCGCTCTCCCACCATGTCCGCCCGACCGAGGCCTCGGACCACCATCCCTTCTACGCCGACCTGGACCTGGCGAGCCGCTCCTAGGGGCGCAGGGTCTCGGCGGCCACCGCCACCACCGTCTCCGAGACCGCCGCCAGTTCCGGGGAGTCGAGCTTCCAGCGCTGCCAGTACAGCGGGACGTCGAGGGGGCGGTCCGGGGCCAGCGGGACGAGCCGTCCCTCGCGCAGCAGCGCCTCGGCCTGGAACTCGGGGACCAGGCCCCAGCCCAGCCCCGCGGCGACCGCCGTGACGAAGCCCTCCGAGGTCGGCACGGCGTGTCGCACCGCGCTCGCCCCGCCGCGGCCGAGCCCGCGCACGAACGCGTCCTGGAGGTCGTCGCTGCGGTCGAAGGTCATCAGCGGGGCCTCGGTCAGCGCGTCGGGCAGCGGTCCGGTGAGGTGGCGCGCGGCGAAGCCGGGGCTCGCCGCCGCGAGGTAGCGCAGCCGGCCGAGCAGCCGCACCGAACACCCCGCCACCGCGTCCGGCGAGGAGGTGACCGCCGCCATCACCAGGCCCTCCCGCAGCAGCTCCGCCGTCCGCGTCTCGTCCTCGCGGCGCAGCTCGAAACAGAGCCGCTCCCGCCCCGGCACCCGGGTGAGGGCCTCCAGGAACCAGGTCGCCAGGGAGTCCGCGTTGACCGCCACCGAGACCCGGGTCACCTCCCCCTCGCCCCGCATCCCCAACTCGGCGCGCGCGTCCCGCTCCAGCCGGGCCAGCTGCCGCGCGAACCGCACCACCACCGCGCCGGACTCGGTCGGCCGCACCGGCTTCGTCCGCACCAGCAACACCCGCCCCGTGCGCTGCTCCAGCGCCTTCACCCGCTGGCTCACCGCCGACGGCGTCACATGCAGCGCCGCCGCCGCGGCGTCGAACGTGCCCTCGTCGACAACCGCGAGCAGGGTTCGTACCTGATCCAGCGGGAGTTCGGTCATCATCACGACAGCTAATGATACGTAAGAATCATTAGCTGTACGTGTACTGATCGTTTCCGTAGCGTCGAAGCCATGCCCGCTTCACTGACCGCCGCGGCCGCCGGATTCGGCACCGGCCTCTCCCTCATCGTCGCCATCGGCGCCCAGAACGCCTTCGTCCTGCGTCAGGGGATACGCCGTGACGCGGTCCTGGCCGTCGTCGCCATCTGCGCCCTGTCCGACGCCGTCCTCATCAGCCTCGGCGTCGGCGGCGTGGGCGCCGTGGTGGTCGCCTGGCCCGGCGCGCTGACCGCGGTCGGCTGGATCGGCGGCGCCTTCCTGCTCTGCTACGGCCTCCTCGCGGCCCGCCGGGTGTTCCGGCCGGGGCAGCAGGCCCTGCGCACGGAGGGCGAGGCGGCCGGATCGCGCAAGCGGGCCGTGCTCACCTGCCTCGCGATGACCTGGCTCAACCCGCACGTCTACCTCGACACCGTGTTCCTGCTCGGCTCGGTCGCCGCCGACCGCGGCGCGCTGCGCTGGACCTTCGGCCTCGGCGCCGTGCTCGCGAGCTTGTGCTGGTTCGCCGCGCTCGGCTTCGGGGCCCGGCTGCTCGGCCGCTTCCTGGCCAAACCGTCCGCCTGGCGGGTCCTCGACGGACTGGTCGCCGTCACGATGGTCGGCCTCGGCGCCGCCCTTGTGGCCGGAGCATGAACTCCCGGCCGTCGAAGTCCACAAGCTGAGATTGCGGAACCCGCAACGTCGGACGGTGCTGCGATAGTGAACCCCGGCCCTTTTTAGATGTAGCGAGCAACCAGGAAGCGCGTGGACACCAGCGAGAGCAGCACCGGCCCCCAGACGGAGTCCGCGGAGGAGGCGAAGCCGGCCGCCCGGCACGGCTGGCGCCGCTTCGCCATGGACACCCGCCCCCTGCGCATCGTCCCCTACCGCCGCCTGTGGACCTCGACCATCGTCACGGCCGTCGGCAGCCAGCTCACCGCCGTCGCCGTGCCCAAGCAGGTCTACGACATCACCGGCTCCTCGGCCTGGGTCGGCGCCGCGAGCATGGCGGGCCTGCTGCCGCTGATCGTGTTCGCGCTGTGGGGCGGGGCCGTCGCGGACACCATGGACCGCCGCAAGCTGCTTCTGATCACCAACACCGGCATCGCCGTCACCTCGGTGCTGTTCTGGCTCCAGGCCGTCACCGGGCTCGACTCGGTGGCGGCCCTGATGGTCCTGCTGGCGATGCAGCAGGCGTTCTGGGGTCTCAACGCCCCCGCGCGCAACGCCTCCATCGCCCGTCTGGTCCCCGCCGACCAGCTGCCCGCGGCCAACGCGCTCGGCTCCACCGTCATGCAGACCGGCCAGGTGGTCGGCCCGCTCCTCGCGGGCGTCCTCATCCCGGTCATCGGTCTGCCGGAGCTCTACCTCCTCGACGCGCTCGCGCTCTGCGTCACCGTGTGGGCGGTGTACCGCCTCCCCGCCCTGCCGCCGCTCGCCGGCGCCACCGCACGCCGGGCCGGAGTCCGCGAGATCGCCGAGGGCTTCCGCTACATCGCCGGCCACAAGGTCCTGCTGCTGTCCTTCCTCGCCGACATCGTCGCCATGGTCCTCGGCATGCCCCGGGCGCTGTTCCCGCAGCTCGCCGCGGAGACCTACTCCTCCTACGGCGAAGGGTTCGCGCTGGGCCTGCTGTTCGCCGCCATCCCGATCGGCGCGGTCCTCGGCGGACTGTTCTCCGGCACCTTCTCCCGGGTCCGCCGGCACGGCTGGATGGTGATCGGGGCGGTCGTCGCCTGGGGCGCGGCCATCGCGGGGTTCGGGCTGAGCGGGAGTCTGTGGCTCGCCGTGGTGTTCCTGGCCCTCGCCGGGGTCGCCGACATGGTCTCCATGGTCTTCCGCGGGGCGATTCTGCTCTCCGCCGCCACCGACGAGATGCGTGGCCGCATGCAGGGCGTCTTCACCGTCGTCGTCGCGGGCGGCCCCCGGCTCGCCGACGTCCTGCACGGCACGGCCGGCTCGGTCCTCGGCCCCCGTACGGCGGTCGCCGGCGGCGGCTTCCTGGTCGTCGCCGTGATGCTGACCCTGGCCTTCGCGATCCCGGCACTGCGCCGCTACCGCGTCTGAGGTCTACAACGCCCCCCGGCGGTGCGAGCCGTACTGCTCCATGAGCTTGCCCCGGGTCGTCTCCAGCCGGTGGGCCAGGATCTCGGCGACGCTGCGCACCAGGATCATCCCGAGCTGCCGGTCCTCCTCGCACAGCCCGAGCACCGCCGCCGCGTCGAACTCGTAGGCCCGCACGGGGCTGAAGGCCTCCGCGCCGAAGTCCCACTCGTACGGCGGGAACAGCCACGACCAGCCGAGCAGGTCGCCGGCGGCCAGGCTCGCGACCGTGACCCGGTGGTGGGCGGTCACCTGCTGGGTCAGGGAGACCGAGCCGGAGCGGATGACCCAGAAGCGGTCGGCCCTGCCGCCGGCCTCGAAGATCGGGAAGTCCTCCGGGAAGGAGACCTCCCGGGCGAGCGTCATCAGGCGCCCGCGCTGCGGCTGGGGGAGGGCGGTCAGCAGTTTGGTCGCTTTGGTCATGACGTGGGGCTCCTCGCCGGCGACGGGTTCCGGTGTCGTGCCTACGCCCATTTCAGCGGCTGTCGCGGCCGTGGGCACCTCGGCGGAGCTCATGACATGGAAAAGCCCTGGCTGGACGGGGGAGACCAGCCAGGGCAGTCAGCGGTGGCGCGGAGGACGGTGTGTCGACTCCAGGACCACGTATGTATGAACGGTAAACCATCGATGGGGATTTCGCGCAATCGGATCCGGGATTCGTGACCGGTTTCACTCGGGATCCGGGTGTGTGACCCTGATCGTCCCCAATTCCGGATCGGCGGGGTCGGGCAGGTTCATGCCCGCGGCCAGGCCGGTGCGCAGATAGCGCAGCACCGGCTCGGTCAGCCGCTCACCGGGCAGGACGGCCGGGATCCCGGGCGGGTAGGGCGTGATCATCTCCGCCGCGATCCGTCCGGCGGCCTCGGCGACGGGGACGTTCTCGGCCGGACCGAAGAACGCGTCCCGGGGAAGCGCGGCCTGCTCCATCCGCAGCCGCGCAGGCGGCGGCACGTCCACCCGCGGGGCCGGGTCCAGGCCCGGCGCCACCCGCACCAGCTCCCGCAGCGCGGCCAGGAGCTGACCGGTCGTCTCCTCGTCGTCGGCGTGGGTGAGCTGGGCGCCGATCCGGCGGTGGTCGGTGAGGTGCGCGTCGATGCCGTGGTGCTCGCGCAGCCAGTCCGCCGCCTGGAACCCGGTGATCCCGAGGCCCTCCAGGTCGATGACGACGGGCAGCGGATCCATGTCGTCGGCGCCGTCCGGCCCGCAGAAGTCGGCCCGGTCGTTGACGTGCAGACCCTCGATCCCCTCGATCCGCTCACGCACCCGGGCCGCGAGATCCAGCGCCCCGCCCATCAGCTCCTTGCCCCTGAGGGCCATCTGCCGGCGCCAGCCGTCGAGCCCCGCGTACAGCAGCACCGAGGGGCTGGTGGTGCCCAGCAGGTCCGCGCGCATCTTGAGCAGGTCGGCAGGCACGAGATCGCCGCGCAGATGGAAGACGGAGCCCTGCTCCAGCCCGCTGCCCATCTTGTGGATGCTGGTCACACAGATGTCGGCGCCCGCGTCCATGGCCCAGGACGGCAGATCCGGGTGGAAGGGCAGATGCGCGCCCCAGGCCTCGTCGACGATCAACGGGACCGAACGCCGGTGGCACACCTCGGCGAGGTCGCCCAGGGCCGCGCAGGTGCCGTACGGCGTCGGGCTGGTGACCAGGGCGCCCTTGGCGTCGGGATGGGCGTCGAAGGCCTTCTCGTACTCCGCGGCGGACGGCGGGTGCGCGAGACGCCGTTCCGCGTCCCACCGCGGTTCGATCCAGACCGGCTCGATGCCGGAGAGGATCAGCCCCGAGACCACGGACTTGTGGGCGTCGCGTCCGATCAGCAGCTTCTCGTGCGGACCGGCGACCGCCAGCATCGCGGCCTTCACCGAGAGGGAACTGCCGCACGTGGTGAAGAAGGTGTGCTCCGCGTGCACGGCGTCGGCCATCAGCTCCTCGGCCCGCTCCAGCACCCGGCCCCGGGTGAGCCGGTCGTCCAGACCGCCCGACGCCAGCACGTCCCCGAGGAACACGGCGTCCCCGAGCACCTCACGCACCGCGGGATCGGCGCCCCGCGCCTGTTTGTGCCCCGGCGGCGTGAACGCGAGCCGCTCGCGCCGGTGGTAGTCGGCCAGGGCTTCCAGAACAGGGGCACGCGTGTGGTCGAGAGCCATGCCGGCCGGGTTCCCGACCTGGACCGGGGCAACCGGCCGGTGCCGCATCGTGGCGTTCAGCGCTCCCGCGGCCGCCTCCCGGGCGTCAGGATCTCGTCCAGCACCCTGGTCACCGCCTCGTAGGCGACCGTCCGCAGCTCCGCGTCCCGGGCCGCGGCCGGGTCCGTCCGGTCCTCGCTGCGCGTGCGCCAGGCGCGCTCCTCGGCCGCCGAGCAGGCCCGGGCGCGCTGGATGCGCCGCAGCAGTTCGTCTGAGTCCACGACATCGGTCATGGAGGTGCGCCTACCCCGTCGCCGTCCTCGGATGACCCGCGGATCCCGCTCGAATGAGGTGGTTTGACCCGGCGTGGACCGGTGAGCCGAAGAAGAGAGGCCCGCGGAGCCGGGACCAGCGGCGCACAGCGTCGAGGACCGGTGTGGGACCACCGTGTCCACGGCCCCGCGGGTCCTGGCCGGGCCCGGCTTCTGCACCCATCACACGACAGCCAGACGATTCACCGATCAGGAGCCACGTCATGTGCGAGGAGCACAGGACCGACGCCGCCCCCCGGGCCGCCGCCGTGGACCGGCACGCACACGCGTGTCCGGGCCGGCCGGCCGAGGCCCGCAGGGCGGTCGAACGGGCCGTGTCCGAACGCTGTCACGCCACCCGCACCCCCTGCGATCCGGAATCCCTCTCGGACGCGCTGCTCGTCGTCTCCGAGCTCGCCACCAACGCGATCCTGCACGGCGGCGGCATCACCGACTTCCACGTCGACGTCGAGGGCCGCGTCGTCCGCGTCTCCGTGAGCGACCGCAGCACCGACCTGCCCGTCACCAGGAACCCGCTCGACCGGCAGGGCAGGCGACGACCAGGTGGACACGGCTGGCCCATCGTGTGCCGGCTGGCCCGGGACGTCCGGGTGACCGACCTGCCCGCGGGCGGCAAGTGCATCACCGCCCTGGTACCCCTGCGCTGAGAGTTCCGAGGCGTACGAGCTGCGTCCCGGGGGTCCCGCCGCGCCGAAACGGAGTTTCCGGAACGGTGTTTGGGCCCCTGACAGCAGGGCAGACGCAGTTTCGTGCTTCGGACCGGAGGCGCGCCAGCGGGAGCAGTAACGCTGCTGCGAGGCCCCTTTCCGGCGGTCCGGCGGCGTCCTCCCGCGGTATGTCCCTGAACCCGTTCTTCAGGAGCGAATCCGCATGCCCATCGACACGTCGACCAGCCGTCCCGGCACCATCGAGCGCCAGGGCGCCACCCACAAGCGGCGGCACGACGACGCCCCCGACACCACGGCCCGCTTCGCCCGCCTCGCGGCGCTGGACGAGGGCCCCGAACGCGATGCCCTGCGCGACGAACTCGTCGCCGCCTGGCTGCCCATGGCCCACCGCATCGCCGGCCGCTTCCGCGACCGCGGCGAGTCACTCGAGGACCTCAAGCAGGTCGCCGCCCTGGGCCTGGTCAAGGCCGTGGACCGGTTCGAACCGGAGCGGGGCGCCTTCGAGAGCTACGCCGTCCCCACCATCACCGGCGAGGTCAAGCGGCACTTCCGGGACCGCATGTGGGCCCTCAGGGTGCCCCGCAGGGTCCAGGAACTGCGCAACAAGGTGCGCGTGGCCCGCCGCGACCTCACCCAGAACCCCGGCTCACCCGAGCCCACCCCCGCCGACCTCGCCGCCCACACCGGGCTCACCGAGGAGGAGGTCTGCACCGGCCTGGAGGCCCTGGAGAGCTTCAGCACCCTCTCCCTGGACGCCGAGCTCTCGGCCGGCGACGACGGCTACAGCCTCGCGGACACCCTGGGCGCCCCCGACGCCTCGTACGACACCGTCGTGGACCGGGAGTCCGCCAAGGAGGGCCTGCGCAGGCTGCCCGAACGCGAACGGGCCATCCTCTACATGCGCTTCTTCGAGGACATGACACAGAGCCGGATCGCCGACCAGCTGGGAATCTCCCAGATGCACGTCTCCCGGCTGATCAGCCGCAGCTGTGCCCGGGTGCGGGACGAGGCGATGGCCGACCGGAACCGGCGACCCGCCTCCGACGATCCGTCGGTGGCCTGAGCGGACGAGGAGCAAGCCGATGCTGATACCCGATCCCGCGTTCCTGCGCCGCCTCGTCGACTCCTACGAGGCACTGAACGCCCAGGAGGCCGTTTCGCCGGCCGAACCGAGCCCGCGGCTGCGGGACCTCGCCTACACGCTGTGCGTGTCGACCGGCACCCGGGACGTGCGCCACGCCGTGGAGACCGCCCGACGCCTGCTCGCGGCGGTGCCCGAACGCACTCCACTGCCCGATTGACCACGTCCGGAGTGCCCGCCCGACGGCCGGGCATCCGGCTTCCAGGAGGTCGACATGAACACGAGCTCCATGGCACGGACCGGCCGACTCGAAGCCCGGCGCGCGGCGCGCGGCTCGGCCGTCGAGGGCGCCGCCCGCGCCGGTCTCACCGCCCGCGGAGTGATCTATCTGCTGGTCGGCGTGCTGGCCCTGCAGATCGCCTTCGGTGACGGCGGGAAACAGGCGGACCGCGGCGGCGCCCTGGAGACCCTGGCCGACAAACCCTTCGGCGCCGTCCTGCTGTGGGCGCTCGGCATCGGGCTGGTCGGCATGGCCCTGTGGCGGTTGTCCGAGGCCGTCTTCGGCGCGGTCGGACCCGACGGCCGCAAGGCCGGCAAACGGCTGATGGGCCTCGTCCGCTTCGTCTTCTACGGCTTCGTCGCCTACTCCGTGCTGTCCTTCGCCGTCGGCGCGGGCGGCGGCGGGTCCAGCGACAAGCAGTCCAGGGACGTCACCGCCCGCGCCCTCGACCTGCCCGCCGGGCAGTGGCTGGTGGGCGCGGCCGGGGCGGGCGTCGTGGTGGCCGGTGTGTGGATCGGGGCGCAGGCCGTGCGCCGGTCCTTCCACAAGGAACTCAAGCTCGCCGAGATGGGACCGCGGATCCGCAAGGCGGTCGACGTGACCGGTGTGGCCGGAGGTCTCGCGCGCGGGGTGCTGTTCGCCGCGGCCGGGGCCTTCGCCGTACGGGCCGCCGTCGACTACAAGCCCGACCGGGCCAAGGGCGTGGACGACACCCTGCGCTCCTTCGCCGACACCCCGCTCGGGCCCTGGCTGCTGGTGTGCGTGGCGGCCGGGCTGGTGCTGTTCGGGATCTTCTCGTTCGCGATGGCCCGCTGGCGCCGGGTCTGAACCCGCCGCACGCGGGGAACCCGTTCCGGATGAACGAACCCGAGCTTCCGCCGGACGGTAGGCCCGTGGACGTCTACCTGGACCTTCTGCGCATCCGTATGGAGACGGAGGACTACGCGCTCCTGCTCAGCGTGGTCGAGCCGGTTCTCCAGGCGATGGAGGAGCAACGCCTGCCCGCGATGGACTTCGCCCTTGAAGAGGCGAGTCCCGACGGGCTGCCGCAGGAGATCCGTGACGAGGCCGCCCTGGTCATCGCCACCGCCGTCACCGGCCGGCTGGACAACAAGGTCATCGAACTCCACATCGGCGAGGAGGGGCCGGTCCGGGTGGTCACCGACGCGGACACCGCGGCCGACCCGGTCCGCCTCGGCGAGATCGCTGACTACATCCGCGAACGCCAGCACCTCAACGACGAACTGCGGGGCATCGCCGAGGTGAGCGACCTGCCCACGGACATCTGAGCGTCACCGCTCGGGCGTCCGCACCGGCACCTCCAGCGGCCGGGCCAGACCGGCCACGGTCTCGTCCAGCCGCTGGAGATGCCGCAGCACCCGGTCGGTCACCCGGCCGAACCGCGGTGTGCCCGGCGCGTCTGCGCCAAGGAGCGACGCGATGCTCGGCCCGGTCTCGATCCCCTCGGTGGACCGCTCGTCGGCGGCGTGCGCGGCGATCGCCGCGATGTTGTGCCCGATCCGCCGCCCCGCCCGCCGCAGCCGGGGATCCGCCGCGATCGACGGATGGGTGGGCAGCAGCTCGGCGGTCGCCGCCAGCGACCGCGCGTGGTAGGCGCAGGTCTCCAGCAGCGCCAGGACATAGCGGGCCGTGTCGCGGCGCGCCCGGAGCGGCGTGATCGGATGGGTGAGGGGCTGTACGGCGGCCCGCAGGTCCGCCAGCGCCTGGTCCAGGTCGCGCGACTGGTCGAGCAGGTCGGCGGACGAGCCGCCGCTGAGCTGCTCGACTGCCGTCCCGGTCACGTCGGCCAGCCGGTCCAGGACGGTGACCAGGAGGTCGTTCGTACGGCGGTCCGTGCGCACCGGCAGCACGAGCGCGGCCGCGATCACCCCGCAGGCCGCGCCGAGCGCCGTCTCCTCCACGCGCAGCACCAGCACCGACAGGCTGTAGGTGTGCAGCAGGGTGTAGAGGAGGCCCAGGGCGGCCGTGACGAAGAACGACATAAGTGTGTACGACAGGGGCGCGGTGTAGAACATCGCGAACACCAGGAGCAGCACCAGGGCGAACGCCGGCCAGGTGTGCTGCCCGACCAGGCCCGCGAGGACGATCCCGGCGAGGACACCGAGGACCGTCCCGAGCAGCCTGCGGTAGCCCTTGACCAGGATCTCGCCCGTGGACGCGGTGTTGATGAAAACGATCCAGCAGGTCAGCACCGCCCAGTACCAGCGCTGGCTGGACAGGAACTCGCCGCCGACGATCGCCAGCGACGACCCGACCGCCACCTGCACGGCCGCCCGTGTGGTGGGCCGCCGCAGCCCTGTCGGCTTCTCCTCCTCGGCCGCTTCGTCGTCCGCGTCCAGAACGGCGTCCTCGGCGTCCAGCTCCTCGCGCGACCGGGTCGTGGCGGGGGAGTCGTCCGACTCGTCCTGCGGCCCGTCCAGGGCGATCCGCAGCCCCAGCACCGCGCGGGCGGCCTCGCCGATGCCCCGGAACACGTCCTGGACGGCGGGCGGAGCGTCGGGAAGGTGCTCCTCCTCGCGGTAGCCGAGCAGACGGTTCCGCAGCTGCGCCACGGCGGTGCCGCCGCCCCCGTCGACCGGCCGCAGAACCAGCAGCCGTAGCGCCTCCAGCTCCCGGCGCAGCAGGGCGAACGCCTCGTCCCGGTCCGGGAACCGGCCCGCCCTCGGCGCGGGCGCGCCCGGCAGATGCAGGGTCAGGGTGTCCGCCCGCCCCGCGCTGCGCGCCGTCAGCAGCAACAGGCCCAGCCGCTCGGCGGCGATCTCGGCGTCCGCGATCCGCCGCTGCACCAGCCGGGCCACGGCCGCGTCGGACGTCCCCTCCTCCAGCCGCCCCTGGATCATCAGCGCCGACTCGTGCAGCCGCGCGGTGCCCTCCCGTACGTCCGCCAGCGCCTCGTCGACCTCCTCGGGCCCGGCGTCCAGCAGGGCGAGCTGTGCGGACACCAGCTGGGCTAGACGGGCCCGGAAGGCCTCCCTCAGGCGTTCGAGGAGGCCCGCGGGGGTCTCCCGCACCAGCAGGAAGCGGGCCACGGCACTGCACAGGAAGGCGACGCCGACGACGCCGTACAGCACGGGCAGGCCCGAGACGGTGGCGCCGACGAACAGGGAGAGGAAGTAGACCTGGAAGCCGATCAGACCGAGCGCGGTGCCGCGGTCGCCGAAGCGGCGGCCGTAGACCGCGCTGAAGATCAGGGCGACGAAGAACAGGTCACCGCCGACGCGGTGGGTGCTCAGCAGCGCGCCGAGCGACACCGACGCCAGCGCCACCGGGAGGGCCAGGGCGAGCGTGCCGGCCTGGGCCGCGCGCTGCTTCTCCCGGATGGCGAAGGTGGCGACCATCGCCGCCATGGCCCCCGCCACGAGGTGGCGGACATCGGCCCCAACGAGGCCGAGCACGGCCAGCGTGAGCGCGATCGCCCCGACCGTCCTGAGGCCCGCGGCCAGCCGGAGCAGTCCGGGATCGGACGCCGCGACCCGGTCGCGCACCCTGGCCCACACCGTCCGCCCCGCTGCCCTCACGCCGCCGCACTCGCTCCCGTGTCACGTCAAGATCGGTTCCCAGCATGGCACGGCGAACCGACTTACCCGTCCTGGACCCCGGACCCCTCGATCTGTGCCTTCACCTGTTCCGGTGTCAGATACGCGTGGGTGTACTCGAAGTCCTTGAGCTTGGCCGGCTTGCGGGCCTGGAAGCCGGTGCGCACGAAATCGTCACCGGCGATCGCGTTGAGCACCCAGTTCGTCATCACGCGCGTCTTGGCGACGTTGGTGCGCAGCGCCGACCAGTGGTAGCCGCGGGCGACGGCCTGGGCGGGCAGGCCGCGCAGTTCGATGCCGAGCGGCTTGGACACCGCGTCGGTGCCGCCGAGGTCGACGACCAGGCCGAGGTCCTTGTGGACGTACGGCTTCAGCTCCTGGCCCCGCAGCGTCGCGATGACGTTGTCGGCCACGACCTTGCCCTGCCGCATGGCGTGCTGCGCGGTCGGCGGGCAGACCGCGTCCGGCTGGTCCTTGGCCTTGTCGGGCACCGCCGCCGCGTCACCGAGCGCGAAGACCCCGTCGTGGCCCGGCAGCGCCATGTCGGCGGTGACCGCGAGCCGCCCCCGTACGGTCTCCGCGCCGAGCGTCGCGATGAGCGGGCTCGCGACCACACCGGCCGTCCAGATCAGCGTGCGGGTGGGGATCACCCGCCCGTCCGTGAAGGTGACCTCCTCGGGGCCCGCCTTCTCGATGGAGACACCGAGCGAGATGTCGATCCCGCGCCCCTTGAGGATCTTCTGCGCGCTGCTGCCCAGCTTGTCGCCCAGCTCCGGCATCAGCTTCGGGGCGATGTCGATCAGATGCCACTTGATGAGTCCGGGATCGATGCGCGGGTAGCGCTTGACGGCGGCGTGGGTGAGCTTCTGGAGGCAGGCCGCCGTCTCGGTCCCCGCGTAGCCGCCGCCGACCACCACGAACTGCAGCCGGGCGGCTCGCTCCGCCTCGTCCTGGCTGGCGTCGGCGAGGTCCAGCTGGGAGATGACGTGGTCGCGGACGTACGCGGCCTCTGCAAGGGTCTTCATGCCGAACGCGTGGTCCGTGAGGCCGGGGATGTCGAAGGTGCGGGTCACGCTGCCGGGGGCCAGCACGATGTAGTCGTACGGCTCGTTGACGATCTTGTCGGTGATGGTGCGCACCACGCACACCTTCGCCTTCAGGTCAACGCCGATCGCACCGCCCGGGATGATCCGGGTGCGGTACTTCTTGCTGCGGCGCAGGGAGACGGCGATCGACTGGGGCGTCAGCACGCCGGAGGCGACCTGGGGCAGCAGTGGGAGATAGAGCTGGTAGGCGAACGGCGTCACCAGGGTGACGTCTGCTTCGTCGGGGGAGAGCTTCCGCTCCAGACGGCGAACGCACTCGACGCCGGCGAAGCCTGCGCCGACCACCAGGATCCTGGGTCGTGTCACGGTGTTCATCCCTTTCTGCGGCTCCAGGCGGTCTGCCCGAACGCCCTTCGTCTGCCCGGTGAGGGACGGACGAATGCGTCGAGGACCACCATGCCCGCCCCGGCCCCGAAACGCACCGGGAGAACGGTGAAGGAGGTGCGCGGACCGGACCCGCTGAAACCGCTTGTGCGCGTGCCCGACGCCGAATGCGCGTGCGGCAGAGGGGTATTTGGTGCTGTGTGGGCGAGGGAAGGAACAGCGTGAGCACCGACAGAATCTGGTCGTACGCGCGGGACAGCGGGTACGTCGAGGGACAGGACCTGACGGGCTTCGCCGTCGTCGGGAGCGACGGCACGATCGGGCGCGTGGACCGGCAGGCCGCACCGCACGGCATGGCACACCTGGTCGTCGACACCGGGGTGTGGCTCTTCGGCAGGAGCTTCCTGGTCCCGGTGGGCATGGTGACCGGGATCGACGCACCGGGCCGCCGGATCACCCTGGGCTGCACCGGGGCCGAGGTGAAGAGGGCGCCCCGCTTCCGGACCGACAGCGAGACCAGGGACCGCTCGTACCTGACGGCGGTCGGCACCTACTATCTGCGGCTCCTGGCGGCGGCCTGACGGGGCTTCACCACGACATGAAGACGTGGACGTCCTTGCCGCGCTCGTCCGGCACCACGCTGACCTGATCGGACAGCGCGTGGATCAGATGCCAGCCGATACCGCCCCCATTGGTACGGGGATCGAAGGAGCGCGGCGCGGGCGGCGTCGGGTTGGTGTCCCGCAGGGTCACATGCACGCCGTCGAAGGTGCGCCGCATGCAGAGCGTGAAAGGGCCGGGCGCGTACTGGATGGTGTTGGCGGCGAGTTCCGTGACGACCAGCAGGATGTCGTCCCAGTGCTCCGGACTCGCCGGTTCCACGCTCCGGGCGAGGTCGCTCAGGAATTCCTCCGCAGCGAGCCTCGCACCCGTCACACACTGCGGTTCTCCCGCGAAACGGGTGGTACGGCTCGGAATTGCCTCGGAAGTCAGTGTCTCGTCCCTACGCGGTTCGGTCACCTTCGTCAATGGGCCGTGTTCCCGGGGGCGCACGACCCAATCGCGCCCCCGGACGAAACGCCGGGTCCCGTCCTCTCACCTGAATACGTTGTCGGAGTCGTCCCAGCTCAGCAACTCCTCCGTCGGGGTCCGCCGGCCACCGGGCGAGCGGGCCTGGTACATCGCGTCGATCTCGAACGCGTACCGGCGCGCGATCTCGTCCCGGCGCAGTTTCATCGACGGCGTCAGCAGGCCGTTCGCCATGTCGAAGGGCTCGGCCAGCACCCGGAACACCCGGATCGACTCCGAGCGAGAGACCGTGCTGTTGGCGGCGGCCACGGCCCGCGCGATCTCCTCCCGCAGCGCGTTCTCCTCCCGGGCCTCCCGGGCCGAGGGGCCCTGCTGGGCGGCCAGGGCACCGCGCCAGTGCGCCAGGAACACCGGGTCCAGGGTGATCAGGGCGCCCACGCACGGCCGGTTCTCGCCCACGACGGCCGCCTGGTGGACCAGGGGATGCATCCGCAGCCGCTGCTCCAGCGCGGCCGGGGCCACGCTCTTGCCGCTGCTGGTGACGATGATGTCCTTCTTGCGGCCGGTGATCGTCAGATAGCCGTCGGCGTCCAGCCGCCCGAGGTCCCCGGTGGCCAGCCAGCCGCCGTACAGCGCGGACCGGCTCGCGGCCTCGTCGTTGACGTAGCCCTGGAAGACCGACGGCCCGCGCACCAGGATCTCCCCGTCGTCCGCGACCCTGAGGTCCACGTCCGGCAGGGCCCTGCCGACGGTTCCGGACTTCTCCCGGCCCAGTGGCTGCATGGTGACCCCGCCGCAGGTCTCGGTCAGGCCGTAGCCGTCGTTCACATAGACGCCGATGCCCTCGTAGAACAGGGACAGTTCACGGTTGAGGGGCGAGCCGCCCGAGGTGCCGCGGCGGGCCCGGCCGCCGAGTGCGCCGCGCAGTCTTCGGTACACCGTCCGCTCGTACAGCGCGTGCTGGAGCCGCAGGTCGAAACCGGGGCCCGGGCCCTCGCCCAGCCGCTGCCGCTCGCAGGCCAGCGCGTAGTCCCGGGCGGTGTCGGCGGCCCGCTCGAAGAGGGCGCCGCGGCCCGCCTGCTGGGCGGTGCGCAGGAAGTTCTTGTAGATCTTCTCGAAGACCGACGGCACGGCGTAGAAGTACGTGGGTCGGAACGACCGCAGGGACGCCGACAGCGCCTCCTCGCTCAGATCGGGCTCATGGCCCATCAGCAGCCCGCCGCGGATGCACAGGCCCTGGATCATCAGGCCGTACACATGGGAGAACGGCAGGAAGGCCAGCACGGAGGGCTGCTCTCCCGGCGGCGCGGCGGTCTGCGCCCAGCCCGCGAGCAGCGTGTCGCAGGGGGCGGCCAGCCCGCGGTGGCTGAGCGCGCATCCCATCGGGCGGCCGCTGGTGCCGGAGGTGTAGGCGACCACCGCCGTGGAGTCCGGCAGCACGATCCGGCGCAACGATTCGACCGTGGCGAGCGGGACGAGCCCGCCCCGCTCCGTCAGATCCTGCAGCGCTCCCGCGTCCAGCTGCCAGACGTGCCGCAGCCGGGGCAGTGAGGCGCAGACCGAGCCGACCGTCATCACGGCCTGCTCGTCCTCGACGACCACCGCCACACAGCCGGTGTCCCTCAGGATCCACTCGACCTGGTCGCGTGAGGAGGTCGGATAGATCGGCACGACCTCGGCGCCCACCGTCCACAGCGCGTAGCTGAGGACCGTCCACTCGTACCGGGTGCGCGCCATGATCGCCACGCGGTGTCCCGGCGAGATCCCGGAGGCGACCAGGCCCTTCGCGAGATCCATCACCTCGTCCCGCAGCTCTACGGCCGTGACCTCCTCCCATGTGCCGGAGGAACCCTCCGGCCGACGGGCGAGCACCGGCAGAGCGGGCTGGCGTTCGGCCCGCTCGAAGACGCTGTCGGCGAGGCCGCCGCTGGAGCGCGCGGAGGCCTGGGGTGCGAGGGCGAAGTCTCGCATGCGCTGCTCCTGACAAGTACGGTGTGTGACGGTGCAGACGATTTCGGTCATCTGCGGTGCTCGAATCTAGCCCAGGTGAGACCGGTCGGTACCGGGAATGGAGAAGTAATCCGCGGCCGATGATCCGGCCGCGATCGGGGGACCCGGACCCCATGAGTTACGTGAACCCCGATCCCGAACCCGAACGCACCACCGGACTGGAGCCGGGCGGCGGCGTCCCGCCGGGCGAGACCCCGCCCGCCGAGAGCAGCCTGCCCGAGGCCGGGCCCCGGGAGACCCACAACCCGCCCAAGGGCTGGGCGAAGGCCCCCGTGGCCGTGATCCTGGTCCTGGCCGTGCTGATCGCCGCGTTCTTCCTGGCGTACGCCGTCGTCCTGGCCGTATGACACCTACGCCTGGGTCCGTCGTACGCACTCGGTGACGACGTCCCGCAGGCTCCCGGTGCGCTCCAGCAGCTCGCGCTGGACGCGGGCGCCGTTGCCGTGCTCCAGCAGCCCGTCGCAGGACGCACGGGCGTCGTCGAGGTCACCGGCGTCGGCGAGCGCCTCCTCGGTGTGCTCCAGCAGGGCCCGGACCACGGCCTTCGCCGGCATGCGGTGCATGGTCGCCGGATGCAGCAGCTCGTCGCCGAGGCCGGAGCGGGCGGCCTGCCAGGCGGCCAGCCGCAGCAGGCTCACGCTGTGCGCCACGACCTCCCGGTCGGCCCGCCAGTCCCGGGCGGCGGTCTCCACCAGGCCGCGGGCCAGCGTGGCCAGCAGGACGGCGGTGTCCGCCTGGAGGCAGACGTCCGAGACGCGGATCTCCACCGTCGGGTAGTTCCGGGACAGCCGCGCGTCGAAGTAGATCATCCCCTCGTCCAGGATCACCCCGGTCGCCACCATGTCCGCGACCCGCCGGTGATAGCGCTCCGCGGACCGGAACGGCTCGGTCGGCCCCGCCGACGGCCAGCGCTGCCAGACCCGGCTGCGATAGCTGTGATACCCGGTGTCCTTGCCCTGCCAGTACGGCGAGTTGGCGCTCAGCGCGTTGAGCACGGACAGCCAGGGCTGGATCCGGTCGACGACGGCCACGGCCTCCTCGTCGGACTCCACCGACACATGGACGTGACAGCCGAGGACGAGCTGCTCACGGGTGGCGATGCCGTACTGGTCCGCCATCCACTGATAACGCCTGCCGACCCCGACCGAGGGGCTGACGGGCAGCGGGGAGGTGGCCAGCGCGGCGACGGTGCAGCCGATCTCCCCGGCGTGCCGGGCCGCCTCCTTGCGGCAGCGCACGATCTCCACGCGCAGCTCCTCCATGCCCGACTGCGGGTGGGTCGCGAACTCCAGCATCTGGTTGTGGAGTTCCTTCTCGAAGACGTCCTGATCGCCTTCGTCCTGCGCGGCACGGGCGAGCACCGCCGCGGACAGTGCCTGCGGTTCGCCGGTCTCCGGATCGACCAGGAGGAGTTCCTCCTCCACTCCGACGGTGCGCACGTGAGCCGCCCTTTCGTCGAGACGACAGTTTCTGTACGCCCCGACTGCCCACGGGACGCCAGGTCACACAGGTGTCAGCCACACCGTGGCGAGCGGCGGCAGGGTCAGCCGTACGACACCGTCCTGCGGCTTGACCGGATCGGCGAGGACGACGTCGCTGCCGCCGTAGCCCTCCGCGTCCGTGTTGAGGATCTCCTGCCAGGCCGGGACGTCGTCGCCGACGTGGAGGCGGTAGTCGTGGCGGACCACGGGGGAGAGGTTCGAGACGCACAGCAGGGGAGTGCCCTCGGTGCCGAAGCGCAGGAACGCGAAGACGTTGTCCTCGGCCGCGTCGGCCATGACCCAGCGGAACCCGGCCGGGTCGGTGTCGCGCTGCCAGAGCGCGGGAGTCGCCCGGTACGCCGTGTTCAGGTCGCGGACGAGGTCGCGCACTCCGCGGTGGTCGGCTTCGGCGCCGTAGGCGGGGTCGAGGAGCCACCAGTCGGGGCCGTGTGCTTCGGACCATTCGGCGCCTTGTGCGAACTCCTGGCCCATGAAGAGGAGTTGTTTGCCGGGGTGGGCCCACATGAAGGCGAGGTAGGCGCGGAGGTTGGCGCGCTGCTGCCACCAGTCGCCCGGCATCTTGGAGACCAACGAGCGCTTGCCGTGGACGACTTCGTCGTGGGAGATCGGCAGGACGTAGTTCTCGCTGTAGGCGTAGATCATCGAGAACGTCATCTCGTGGTGGTGGTACTTGCGGTGGACCGGCTCGTGGGCGATGTAGCCGAGTGAGTCGTGCATCCAGCCCATGTTCCACTTCAGCCCGAAGCCGAGGCCGCCGCCGTCGGTGGGCCGGGTGACGCCGTCCCAGGCCGTGGACTCCTCGGCGATGGTGACCACGCCGGGCTGCCGGCGGTACACGGTCGCGTTCATCTCCTGGAGGAAGGCCACCGCGTCCAGGTCCTCGCGACCGCCGAAGACGTTGGGCGTCCATTGGCCGGAGTCCCGCGAGTAGTCGAGGTAGAGCATCGAGGCGACGGCGTCCACCCGCAGTCCGTCGACGTGGAACTCCTCGCACCAGTACACGGCGTTGGCGACCAGGAAGTTGCGCACCTCGACCCGCCCGAGGTCGAACTCGTAGGTGCCCCAGTCCGGATGCTCCGCCCGCCGCGCGTCCCCGGGCTCGTACAGCGGATCCCCGTCGAAGCGGGCCAACGCCCAGTCGTCCTTGGGGAAATGGGCCGGGACCCAGTCCAGGATCACGCCGATACCGGCCTGGTGCAGCCGGTCGACGAGATACCGGAAGTCGTCGGGCGAGCCGAGCCGGGAGGTCGGCGCGTAGAAGCCGGTGACCTGGTAGCCCCAGGAGCCGCCGAAGGGGTGCTCGGCGACCGGCATCAGCTCGACGTGCGTGAAGCCGAGGTCCTTGACGTACGCGGGCAGTTCCTCGGCGAGTTGACGGTACGTCAGTCCGGGGCGCCAGGACGGGAGATGGACTTCATACACCGAGAACGGCGCTTCGTGCACCGGGACTTCGCCCCGCCGGGCCATCCACTCCCGGTCCTCCCACGCGTACTGCGAGGAGGTCACCACGGACGCCGTCGCGGGCGGCACCTCGGTGCTCCGGGCCATCGGGTCGGCCTTGAGGAACCGGCCGCCGTGCCGGGAGGTGATCTCGAACTTGTACCGGGCGCCCTCGCCGACCCCCGGCAGGAACAGCTCCCACACCCCCGACGAACCGAGCGACCGCATCGGGAACGCCTGCCCGTCCCAGAAGCTGAACTCCCCGGCCACCCGCACCCCTTGGGCGTTCGGCGCCCACACGGTGAACCGGGTGCCGGTCACGCCCTGGTGGGTCATCGGCTCGGCGCCGAGCGCCTTCCACAGCTGCTCGTGGCGGCCCTCGCGGATGAGGTGGAGATCGGTCTCGCCGAGCGCGGGCAGGAAGCGGTACGGGTCGTGCAGCTCCTGCTCGCCCTCCGCGTAGGCCACCAGCAGCGTGTACGCGGGGACCTCGTCGAGCGGGAGCACGCCGGTGAAGAGGCCGTCGCCCTCTGAGGCGAGACCGCTGCGCTCACCGTCGACCACGACGCTCACCGCGCGGGCGAAGGGCCGTAGTGTCCGGAAGACGATCCCGTCCTCGACCGGGTGGGCGCCGAGCAGCGCGTGCGGGTCGTGGTGGGCGCCGGCCAACAGCCGCGCACGGTCGGCGGGGTCGAGCGGAGGCGCCGGGGCGCACCGCGCCGGTCCGGACGGCTCGGGAAGCGAGGTGTCGCGCAGGGCCACGGCTCAGTCTCCTCTCACGGCGAGGCGCTCGATCGCCGCCATCGGCACGGCCAGCCAGTCCGGCCGGTGGCGTGCCTCGTACAGGACCTCGTACACCGCCCGGTCGGTCTCGTGGGCGCGCAGCAGGGCGTGCTTCTTGCGCGGGTCCCATCCCGCGAGGGAGGCGTAGCCCGCGCAGAAGGCTTCCCGGCAGCGCCGCGCCCATTCCGGCCGCCAGGGTCGGCGTTGCCGGGCCGCGTAGTCGAAGGAGCGCAGCATGCCCGCGATGTCCCGTACCGGGGACTGGGCGGAGCAGCGCTCGGCGAGCGGACGGGACGGCTCGCCCTCGAAGTCGATCACGAACCACTCCCGGCCCGCCCGGAGCACCTGGCCCAGATGCAGGTCGCCGTGGACGCGCTGGGCGGGCGGACCGGGATCGCAGGTGGCCAGCGCGTCGAAGGCCGCCCGGAGACCGGGGACGAACGGCCGCAGCGCCGGCACACTGCGCGCGGCGGAGTCCAGGCGCTCGGCCATCGCGGCCGCCGTGACGTCGTTGCCGCCCGGGGCGCCGACGGGGAAGGCGGCCGCCAGCGCCAGGTGGACCTCGGCCATCGCCCGGCCCAACTCGTGTGCCTGCGGGGTGAAGTCGTCACCGGCGGCCAGTGCGCCGAGCGCCAGCGCCCAGCCGTCGGACGCGTCGCGCAGATACGGCTGGAGCACGCCGAGCGTCGCCTCCTGAGGAGAGGTGGTCCGCAACCAGGCCACGGGTGCGGGCACCCGCCGGCAGCCCTGCCCGGCCAACGCGACCGGCACCTCCAGGTCCGGATTGACCCCGGGCTGGATCCGGCGGAACACCTTCAGGATGTACTCGTCGCCGTACACCAGAGAAGTGTTGGACTGCTCGGCCTCCAGCAGCCGGGGCGGGAGCCCGGCGGACACCGGCACGGAGGGCGAGCCCTCGAAACGGAGCGGACCGGCCGTGCCGGGGTGGCGCAGCCGCTCCAGGAGCAGTTGCGCCGACCGGGGTTCGTGCAGTGCGTCGAAGACCGTCAGACCGGCGAGTGGGCCCCGCTCCGCCCGCCCGATGAGCGCCCGGCCCAGGCGCGGCGAGAGGTGGTCCCGTACGCCGAGGATCAGTTGGTAGCAGTCGTCGGCGGGCGTGGGCACCTCGTCGTGCCCGGCGCGGACCAGCAGATGCAGACAGCCCGGGAACAGCTCGGTCATGGAGAGCAGCCCGAGTTCGGTCACGGGCCGGTCCTTGCCCGCGAACCAGCGCTGCCTCGGCAGCCACCCGCGCAGCAGGCCGTCGAGCGAGGCCATGAGGCCGGTCGCGAGTGCGGGCCGGGGGAGGCGGGAGGCGATCTGTGGCGCGCTCACGCTCGTCGGCCGATCCGGGAGGCGGCTCGGGAGAGCCGGAACCAGTAGAAACCGTGCCCGGCCAGAGTCAGCAGATACGGCAGCTCACCGATGGCGGGAAAACGGACCCCGCCGATCAGCTCGACGGGATGCCGGCCGTCGTACATCCGCAGATCGAGCTCCGTGGGCTGCGGAAAGCGCGAGAAGTTGTGCACGCAGAGCACGAGATCGTCCTCGTACTCCCGGAGGAAGGCGAGGACCGCCGGGTTGGAGGAGGGCAGTTCGTCGAAGGTGCCGAGGCCGAAGGCGGGGTTCTGCTTGCGGATCTCGATCATGCGGCG
>NZ_JBEYVC010000152.1:0-26151 GCF_040643855.1 Streptomyces sp. NPDC047072
GCCGTCCCTGGGGGCTGCCGCCCCCAGACCCCCGCTTCGGCCCCGAAAGGGCCTCGTCCTCAAACGCCGGACGGGCTGAGATTGCCTGGACCGGCGTGAAGAAGTCAGCCTGCTACCGATACCGACGGCTCGCCCGACGCGATGCCGTCCGCCTGCATCTGTTCGGCGATCTTCAGCGCCTCCTCGATGAGGGTCTCGACGATCTTCGACTCGGGGACCGTCTTGATGACCTCGCCCTTGACGAAGATCTGGCCCTTGCCGTTGCCGGAGGCGACGCCGAGGTCGGCCTCGCGGGCCTCGCCGGGGCCGTTGACCACGCAGCCCATGACCGCGACGCGGAGGGGGACCTCCATGCCGGTGAGGCCGGCGGTGACCTCCTCGGCCAGCTTGTAGACGTCGACCTGGGCGCGGCCGCAGGACGGGCAGGAGACGATCTCCAGGCCGCGCTGCTTGAGGTTCAGGGACTCCAGGATCTGGTTGCCGACCTTGACCTCCTCCACCGGGGGAGCGCTCAACGACACGCGGATCGTGTCGCCGATGCCCTGGGAGAGCAGCGCGCCGAAGGCCACCGCGCTCTTGATCGTGCCCTGGAACGCCGGGCCCGCCTCGGTGACGCCGAGGTGCAGCGGGTAGTCGCACTGGGCGGCGAGCTGGCGGTACGCCTCGACCATCACAACCGGGTCGTTGTGCTTGACGGAGATCTTGATGTCGCGGAAGTCGTGCTCCTCGAAGAGGGACGCCTCCCACAGCGCGGACTCGGCCAGCGCCTCGGGGGTCGCCTTGCCGTACTTCTGGAGCAGCCGGCGGTCAAGCGAGCCCGCGTTGACGCCGATGCGGATCGGGGTGCCGTGGTCCTTCGCGGCCCGCGCGATCTCCTTGACCTTGTCGTCGAACTGCTTGATGTTGCCGGGGTTCACCCGGACCGCCGCGCAGCCCGCCTCGATCGCGGCGAAGACGTACTTGGGCTGGAAGTGGATGTCCGCGATCACCGGGATCTGCGACTTGCGGGCGATCGTCGCCAGCGCGTCGGCGTCGTCCTGGGTGGGACAGGCCACACGGACGATCTGGCAGCCGGAGGCCGTCAGCTCGGCGATCTGCTGGAGGGTCGCGCCGATGTCGGACGTACGGGTCGTGGTCATCGACTGGACGGAGATGGGGGCGTCGCCGCCGACCGCGACGGTGCCGACCTGGATCTGCCGGGTCTTCCGGCGCTCGGCGAGCCTGGTCGGAACGGACGGCATGCCGAGAGAAATCGCAGTCATCTGCTGTGCAACCCCAAGTCGTGGATCAAGGTCCAGGTCCCGTAAGCGGCGGGCTCCAGGCTTCGAGATTACGGCACCGGCGCGGGCACGAGCACATCACCAAGGTCAAACCCACCCAATGGGAGACGGCCCGGCGCACAGAGTGCCGGGCCGTCTCGAACGCCGTATGACTAGGAGATTCTCACCGGGTTAACCACGTCCGCGATCAGGACCAGGATCGTGAAGCAGATGAAGAGTCCGGCCACCACGTAGGCCACCGGCATCAGCTTCGCGACGTCGAACGGGCCCGGGTCGGGGCGCTTGAGGAGCTTCGCGAGGTTCCGGCGCAGCGACTCCCACAGGGCGCCCGCGATGTGGCCGCCGTCGAGCGGCAGCAGCGGGAGCATGTTGAAGAGGAACAGGGAGAGGTTGAAGCCCGCCACCAGCATCAACGCCATCGCCAGCTGCTGGGTGGGCGGGATGTCGAGGGTGAAGATCTCGCCGCCGACCCTCGCCGCGCCGACCACGCCCATCGGGGAGTCCGGCTCACGCGGGGCGTCGTCGAAGGCGGCGTTCCACAGGGCCGGGATCTTGCCGGGCAGGGCGGCCAGGGAGTCGACGGCGTCGCCGACCCGGTCGCCCATCCAGACCACGGAGTCGCCGAAGTCCTGCTTGACGATGCCGGTGGCGGCGCTGAAGCCGAGGAAGCCGGCGGTGACGTACTCGCCCTGGACGTACTGGCCGCTCGCGTCCTTCTTGGCGACCTTGTTGGAGGCGATCTTCGCCGAGAGGGTCACCTGCTTGCCGTCCCGTTCGACGACGATCGGGACCGTCTTGCCGGGGTCGGCGCGGATGAGGTCGGAGAGCTTGTTCCAGTCGGTGGTCTGCACACCGTCGAAGGAGAGGATCTTGTCGCCCGCCTTGAGGCCGGCGGCGGCGGCCGGGGAGGCCGCGTCGGAGCTTTCGCACTTGTCGCGGTTCTCGGTCTGCGCGATGACGCACTTGGAGACCGAGCTGACCGTGGTGGTCTGCTGCGAGATGCCGAAGCCCATGAGGACGGTGAGGAACAGCGCGACCGCGAGGACGAGGTTCGCGAAGGGGCCCGCGAACATCACGATGACCCGCTTCCACGGCTTGCGGGTGTAGAAGAGGCGGTTCTCGTCGCCGGGCTGGAGCTCCTCGAAGGCGGCCGAGCGGGCGTCCTCGATCATGCCGCGCCAAGGGGACGTGGAGCGTGCGCTGATGCGGCCGTCGTCACCGGGCGGGAACATGCCGATCATGCGGATGTAGCCGCCGAACGGGATGGCCTTGATGCCGTACTCCGTCTCGCCCTTCTTCCGCGAGAAGACGGTCGGGCCGAAGCCGACCATGTACTGCGGCACGCGGATGCCGAAGAGCTTGGCGAAGGACAGGTGCCCCAGCTCGTGCCACGCGATCGACACCAGGAGGCCGAAGGCGAACAGCGCTATGCCGAGGATGAACATCAGGGTCGTCATGCACGGGCCTCCGCCGTCTGTGCCGTCAGTTCCCGGGCCCGGGTGCGCGCCCAGGTCTCCGCTTCGAGGACGTCCGCGACGGTGAGCGAGGTTCCGCGACGCGGGGTGCCGTGCTCGTCCACCACCCGGGTCACCGTCTCGATGATCCCGTTGAACGGCAGCGCGCCGGCCCGGAAGGCCTCCACGCACTCCTCGTTGGCGGCATTGAACACCGCCGGGGCCGTGCCCGCGAGCTCGCCCACGTGGCGGGCGAGGTTCACCGAGGGGAACGCCTCGTTGTCGAGGGGGAAGAACTCCCAGGTCGACGCCTTGCTCCAGTCGAAGGCGGGCGCCGCGTCGGGGACGCGTTCGGGCCAGCCGAGGCCGATGGCGATCGGCCCGCGCATGTCGGGGGGCGTCGCCTGGGCGATCGTGGATCCGTCCGTGAACTCAACCATCGAGTGGACATACGACTGGGGATGCACGACCACCTCAATGCGGTCGAAGGGAATGTCGTAGAGGAGGTGCGCCTCGATGACCTCCAGCCCCTTGTTGACCAGGGTCGCGGAGTTGATCGTGATGACCGGTCCCATGGCCCAGGTGGGGTGGGCGAGGGCCTCCTCCACGGTCACCCGGGCGAGGTCGGCTTTGGTACGGCCGCGGAAGGGGCCGCCGGACGCGGTCACGACCAGCTTGCGTACGTCGGCCCGCGTCCCGGAGGCGAGAGCCTGGAAGAGGGCCGCGTGCTCGGAGTCGACCGGGATGATCTGGCCGGGCTTGGCGAGCGCCTTGACCAGCGGGCCGCCGACGATGAGCGACTCCTTGTTGGCGAGCGCGAGGGTGCGGCCCGCCTCCAGGGCGGCGAGGGTCGGGGCGAGTCCGATGGAGCCGGTGATGCCGTTGAGGACGGTGTGGCACTCGGATGCGGCGACCTGGGTGGCCGCGTCGGGCCCGGCGAGGATCTCGGGAAGCGGCTCCGTAGTGCCGTAGAGACCACTGAGCGCTTCGCGCAGCTGCGGTACGACGTCCTCGCGGGCGACCGCGACGATGCGCACCCTGAGCCGGTGCGCCTGCTCGGCGAGGAGGGCGACCCGGCCGCCGTTGGCGGACAGCGCGGTGACCCGGAACCGGCCGGGGTTGCGCAGCACGAGGTCGATGGCCTGGGTCCCGATCGACCCGGTGGACCCGAGAATCACCACGTCCTTGGGACCGTCGCCCGCGAGGGGGTCGTAGACCAGGTGCGGGTCGGCGAGGGCACGGGCCGGAAACTCCGTCGTCCGCCCGGAGGGCGGGCTCAGCGGTGTCAGGTGCGTGCTCTCGCCGTGCCGGGCGTCGGCCCACGTACGGGATGTGCTCGGGTCGGCGCCCGGTGCGGCGATGGGGGTACCCCCGCTGGGGGAGCGTGCATCGCGTCGCTGGGCAGACGGGGCTTTCGGCCCGTGCCCTCGTGGGGCTGGACTGTCGCTCATTGCTCCATTGTGGACGTAAGGACCGTGTAGGAGGACAGCGCGTCCCTCTCCGGGAGCGCGCTGTCCTCGGGTCGTCACCGGATCGGGCGGTGGACGTTCTCCTTCTCGGAGGGGCCGGGGGTGGCGTCGGCGATCCAGGCGCCCTCGCCGGAGGGGTCGACGACGCCGTCCTCCAGCCAGGTGTAGGTGCCGGAGAGGACGCCCTTGACGACCTTGCGGTCCAGGTCGTCGGTGTTGTTCCAGAGGCGGCCGAAGAGTTCCTCGATCCGCAGGCGGGACTGGTGGCAGAAGGCGTCGGCGAGCTGGTACGCCTCCCTGCCGTGGGCCTCGGTGGTGCGCAGGAGTTCCGCCCGGACGCAGGCCGCGCTCATCGCGAAGAGTTCGGCGCCGATGTCGACGACCCGGCCGAGGAAACCCTGCTTGGTCTCCATCCGGCCCTGCCAGCGGGACATGGCGTAGAAGGTGGAACGGGCCAGCTTCCGGGACGTGCGTTCGACGTAGCGCAGATGAGCCGAGAGGTCGACCTCCCGCTTGAACTCGGCGTACGACGTCGGGAGTTGCCCCGGTCCCGCGACCAGCTTCGGCAGCCACTTGGCGTAGAAGACACCGGCGTTCGCGCCTGCCTTGGCCTTGTCGGTCAGGGACTTCTCCGGGTCGATGAGGTCGCCGGCGACGGAGAGGTGGGCGTCGACGGCCTCGCGGGCGATCAGCAGGTGCATGATCTCCGTCGAGCCCTCGAAGATGCGGTTGATGCGCAGGTCGCGCAGGACCTGCTCGGCGGGGATCGCCTTCTCGCCGCGGGCCCGGAGCGAGTCGGCCGTCTCGAAGCCGCGGCCACCCCGGATCTGGACCAGCTCGTCGGCGATCAGCCAGGCCATCTCGGAGGCGTACAGCTTGGCGAGCGCGCCCTCGATGCGGATGTCGTTGCGGTCCTCGTCGGCCATCTGCGAGGACAGGTCGAGGACGGCCTCCAGCGCGAAGGTGGTCGCCGCGATGAAGGAGATCTTGGCGCCGACGGCCTCGTGGTGGGCGATCGGCTTGCCCCACTGCTCGCGCGCCGCCGACCACTCGCGGGCGATCTTCAGGCACCACTTGCCGGCGGCCACGCAGGAGGCGGGCAGCGAGAGGCGGCCGGTGTTGAGGGTGGTCAGGGCGATCTTCAGGCCCTGCCCCTCCTTGCCGATGAGGTTCGCGGCCGGGACCCGGACCTGGTGGAAGCGGGTGACGCCGTTCTCGATGCCGCGCAGGCCCATGAAGGCGTTGCGGTTCTCGACGGTGACACCGGGCGCGGCGGTCTCGACCACGAAGGCGGTGATACCGCCCCGGTGGCCCTCGGACTTCGGGACGCGGGCCATGACGACGAGGAGGTCGGCGACCACGCCGTTGGTGGTCCACAGCTTCACCCCGTCGAGGACGTACTCGTCCCCGTCCGGTACGGCGGTGGTGGCGAGGCGGGCCGGGTCGGAGCCGACGTCCGGCTCGGTGAGCAGGAAGGCGCTGATGTCGGTGCGGGCGCACCGGGGCAGGAACCGCTCCTTCTGCTCCTGGGTGCCGAACAGCTTCAGCGGCTGGGGGACGCCGATCGACTGGTGGGCCGAGAGCAGCACGCCGATCGCGGGACTGGCGGAGCCTGCCAGGGCGAGGGCCTTGTTGTAGTACACCTGGGTGAGGCCGAGACCGCCGTACTTGGTGTCGATCTTCATGCCGAGGGCGCCGAGCTCCTTGAGGCCGTTGATCACCTCGTCGGGGATCCGGGCCTCGCGCTCGATCAGGGCCCCGTCGACCTTGGTCTCGCAGAAGTCTCGGAGCTGTGCGAGGAACTCCTCGCCGCGCCGGGCGTCCTCGGCGGGCGGCATCGGGTGCGGGTGGATGAGGTCGAGCCGGAAGCGGCCGAGGAACAGTTCCTTGGCGAAACTGGGTTTGCGCCAGTCCTGTTCCCTGGCGGCCTCCGCGACCTCGCGCGCTTCGCGCTCGGTCACTACGGGTTTGCTGGATGGTGCGGACATGAGGCTCACCTCGCCGCGAATCGGGATCTTGGGGCCGATGTGTTACTGATCGGTGCTACCCGATCGTATGTACCGGATCCCGGGCGGCCCCACCACCCCGCGCGCGCCCGTTCAGCCGATGTCGACCGAGTACGCCTGGGTGTCGAGACGGTGGTGTTGGCGCGGCGGACGAACGAGTAGACGTTCCAGCCGATGTTCCGTCTGGTAGACGTCCCACATCGCGCCACCGAGGCTGACGGAACCGTACTTGGTGCCGAGCGGGCCAGAGTTCACGAACACACGTTCCATGCGAGGTGCGAGGCGGACAGCAGGTGCCCGGCGCGAGTAACTGTCGGGTTGCCAGCCCACCGGGGGTGGATGCGACCCGTGACCGTCCTGCCGTGGGGGCACCCTCTTGCTCGACTCGTCCGCCTGCGCGACGGTGACACCGGCCGCGGCTGCGAGGGCGACCGCGGCGGAGACGAGGGTCTTCGCCTTCTTGGACAGACGGGGACGATGGTGCTGTACGGCCGCAGGCTGTTGTCGAAGCGCTTCGACAACCTATGGACACCCACTCCCGGGGGAGCTACTGTCGAACCACCCCCACCCGCCCGGATACGCACGGCGCATTGTCGAAGCGCTTCACAAAGCTTGGAGAGCTGGATGGTCACCCTCGCCGAGGTCGCCCAGCACGCCGGAGTCTCGGCGAGCACGGTGAGCTATGTCCTCAGTGGCAAGCGGTCCATCTCCACCACCACCCGGCAGCGCGTCGAGGAGTCCATCCGCGAACTCGGCTACCACCCGAACGCGGGCGCGCGGGCGCTGGCCAGCAGCAGGTCGAACATCATCGCGCTGATGATCCCGCTGCGCACCGACATGTACGTCCCGGTGATGATGGAGATCGCCATCGCCGTCGCCACCACCGCCCGGACGCACGGCTACGACGTCCTCCTGCTGACCGGCGAGGAGGGCCCCGACGCGGTGCGCCGGGTCACCGGCAGCGGCCTGGCCGACGCGATGATCCTGATGGACGTCGAACTCGACGACGAGCGGCTGCCGCTGCTGCGCGGCACAGACCAGCCGTCCGTCCTCATCGGCCTGCCCGCCGACACCTCGGGACTGACCTGCGTGGACCTCGACTTCCGGGCCACGGGCGCGCTGTGCGTCGAGCACCTCGCCCGCTCGGGCCACCAGGACATCGCTGTCATCGGCGAGGCGCCCGCGGTCTACGAGCGCCACACCGGCTTCGCCGAGCGCACTCTCGACGGACTGCGTTCGCGCGCCCAGGAGTTGGGCGTACGGCTGCTGCACCGGCCGTGCGAGGGCGGCTACGACGCGATGGCCGTGACGCTCGCCCGCATCCTGGACGAGCGGCCGGGCACCACCGGCTTCGTCGTGCAGAACGAGTCGGCGGTGGAACCGCTGCTCGCGCTGCTGCGGCAGCAGGGCCGGGCCGTCCCGGAGGACGTCTCGGTGGTCGCGATCTGCCCCGAACAGGTCGCCGTCCAGGCCTCGGTGCGGCTGACGTCGGTCGCCATCCCCGCGCAGGAGATGGGCCGGCACGCCGTGGAGCGGCTCGTGGCCAAGCTGGAGGGCCACGGAGAGGCCGAAGTCGTGCTGATCGAACCCGAGTTGACGGTCCGGGCAAGCACGGGCCCGGCACCGATCCGCTCCTGACGCTCCGTTAGTCCCGTTCCCGACGCTCCGCCAGGTCCGCCGCACCACCCTCCGCCCCGCCCTGTCCGCTGTTCGTCGCCGTGTCCCGCCGGGGCACACCCATGTCCGCTCCCCGCCTTCCTCTCCCCGGGAGTACCCCACGTGAACCAGCCCGCCGAAACCCCTGTCCCGACCGGCGAGGTCAGCCTCGCGCAGTCGTCCCCGACCGTCGGCACCTTCCGTGAGCGGGACGCCGCGCTGGAGTGGAGCGGCCGTCAGGAGACCCTGCGGATCGAGCCGTGGGGCCCGGACGCGGTCCGGGTCCGGGCCCGGCTCGGCGGTCCGATCCTGGAGGGGCTGTCGGGCGCGCTGCTCGCGGACGCCCCGCCGACCCCGTGCACGATCAAGATCGAGAACGGCCAGGGGCAGCTGACCGTCGGCGCCCTCACGGTCGAGGTGAGCCCCGAGGGCCTGATCCGCTTCCTGCGCACCGAGGACGGCACCGAGGTGCTCGCCGAGGAGCGGGCCCACTTCTGGTGGCCGGGCTCGCGCCTCTACACCGCCGTCGGCAACGGCCACCACCGCCTGGAGCAGCGCTTCGCCGCGTACGACGACGAGAAGCTGTTCGGCCTGGGCCAGCACCAGCACGGGCGGTTCGACCAGAAGGGCCTCGTCCTCGACCTGGTCCAGCGCAACGCCGAGGTCGGCATCCCGGTCCTCTCCTCCAGCCGCGGCTACACCCTGCTGTGGAACAACCCTGCGATCGGCCGCGTGGAGCTCGCCCACAACGGCACCCGCTGGGTGGCGGACTCGGCCCGCCAGATCGACTACTGGATCACCGCGGGCAGCCCGGCCGACGGCCAGCGCCGCTACAGCGCGGTCAGCGGCCGCACGCCGATGCTCCCGGAGTGGGCGGCGGGCTTCTGGCAGTGCAAGCTGCGCTACCGCACCCAGGACGAACTCCTCGCCGTGGCACGGGAGTACAAGCGCCGGGGCCTGCCGATCTCCGCGATCGTCTGCGACTTCTTCCACTGGACGCACCTCGGCGACTGGAAGTTCGACCCGGCCGAGTGGCCCGACCCGGCGGCGATGGTCCGTGAACTGGAGGAGCTGGGCATCAAGTTGGTGGTGAGCGTGTGGCCGTCGGTCTCCCCGCTCTCCGAGAACCACCCGGTGATGGACCAGCGCGGCTACTTCATCGGCACCCAGTACGGCCCGATGGCGCACGCCGACTGGCCGGACAAGGAGGTCGCCTCCACCGTCCAGGTGGCCTTCTACGACGCCACGAACCCGGAGGCCCGCGAGTTCGTGTGGTCGCGGATCCGCGACAACTACCTTGTGCCGTACGGCATCACGGCCTTCTGGCTGGACGCCTGCGAGCCGGAGCTGAAGCCCGGCTTCCAGGAGAACCTGCGCTACTGGGCGGGCCCCGGCCTGGAGGTCGGCAACGGCTACCCGGCCGAGAACTCCCGCACCTTCTACGAGGGCCTGCGCGCCGAGGGCGAGGAGGTCATCACCCTCAACCGCTCGGCGTGGGCGGGCAGTCAGCGCTACGGCGCCGCCCTGTGGTCCGGCGACATCGGCACCGACTTCCCGACCCTGCGCCGCCAGATCGCCGCGGGCCTCAACACCGCGCTCTCCGGCATCCCTTGGTGGAACACCGACATCGGCGGCTTCCACGGCGGCGACCCGACCGATCCTGCGTACCAGGAGGTCATGGTCCGCTGGTTCCAGTTCGGCGCCCTGTCCCCGCTGATGCGCCTGCACGGCTTCCGCGACCCGGGCATGCCGCTCGGCCCGGACATGACCGGCGGCCCCAACGAGGTGTGGTCGTACGGCGAGCGGGCCCTGCCGATCCTTGAGCGCTACCTGCGGCTGCGCGAGCGTCTGAAGCCGTACGTCCTGGACGTCATGCGCGCGGCCCACGAGGAGGGCCTGCCGGTCATGCGCCCGCTGTTCCTGGAGTTCCCGGACGACCCGGCGGCCTGGACGGTCGACGACGCGTATCTCTTCGGCGGCGACCTGCTGGTGGCCCCGGTGCTGACGGCGGGCGCCACCGCCCGCACGACGTACCTTCCGGCCGGCGCGCGCTGGACGGACGCGTGGACGGGGACGTCGTACGAGGGCGGCGCGACCGTGACGGTCGACGCCCCGCTGGAGAGGATCCCGCTGTTCCTGCGGGACGGCACGGAGTTGCCGATCGCCGAGTGAGGTGAGGTGCCGGGCTCAGCCGTCGCAGACCGAACGCAGGGCCCGGACCAGTGCCTTGGTGTGCAGGTGGTCCGGGTGCGTGTCGTGGTGGACCTCGAAGAAGGCTCGGGCCAACTCCGGTCGGCACGTGGGCTCTTCGCGCTGCTCGGACGTGGTGGCGAGTTGCTGGACGAGGTCCGACGTGACGCGGTTGATGGTCTGGCGTACGACGTTCAGGTCCGGCTTGGTGGTCGGTGCCTGTTCGGGGTGGGCGGTCCAGCGGGCGAACAGCCCTCGCTGGACGACCTTGTTGGCCTCGATCTGGTCGCGGAAGACCACCCGCATCTCGTCCGGATCGGCGCCCAACTGCGCCGCCTGGGCGGCCACGTTGTCGAGGACCTGCTGTTCGCGGGCCGGGTCGTCGATGGGGCTGTCGGTGCCCCACTTGGCGGCCGCGACCAGGTCGGCGGTGGCGAGGCGCTCGGCGGAGAGGTCGGCGACCGGGTACAGCTCGGAGTGGGGGGAGGCGGGAGCCGCCGCCGCGGTGCCCGGCACGACGAGCAACGCGGCGGCGGCGATCACGGTGACGCTGAGGGGGGTGATGGTACGCATGGCCCCATCAAACCCGACGGCATCTTAAGGGCAGGTCAACTGCTGCTGACGGTCAGGTTGTTCGTGGTGAAGTCCAGCCCGCCGGACGAGGACGTGATCTCGTAGCCGAACTGCACGTCACCGATCGTCTCGCTGCTCGACATCCAGCCCTTGGTGTTGGCGATCCAGGTGAGGATCGGCTTGACGTCCACGGTGCCGGAGGTCGAGTTGGAGGTCCGGATGAACGAGAAAACCTCGTTGGCGCCGTTGTTGCCCTTGTAGACGGTCCAAGTGTGGCCGCCGAGCGTCACGTTGCCCTGCGAGGTGCCGAGCGGTCCGACGGCCCCGGTCTTGTTGACCCAGAGCATGATCTCGTAGTCGTAGTCGGTGTCCCAGATGTCGTACGACGTGTTGTACGCGCCGGACGACGGGACGGTGACGTTGTAGCTGCTGGTCAGCGAACCGAGCGAGGAGATGGTCTTGTTGACCACCTTCTTGGAGTTCGGGTACGACTTGATGCCGCCGGTGTTGGGGTGGTTGGCCCAGACACCCCAGTTGGTACCGGAGTTGGCCCAGATGCACTGGCTGCCGGCGCCGGAGCCCCAGATGTTGTTGTAGAGCGTGTAGCCGTTCAGGCTCGTGTTGCCCCACTGGTCGCAGGAGTTCCAGACGGCGGCCGAGGCGGGGGCGGAGGCGAGGCCGACGGTGGCGCCGAGGGCCATCGCCGGGGCCAGTACGGCCATGGTGATCTTGCGCAGGGTGCTCGTTGCCATGGTGTCCCTTTCCATGGGTGGGGGGAGATGCGGGGGTGGTTACCACTCCTCCAGAAGGAGGTCGTGGTCTTCTCCGGCGACGAGGTCGAGCGGTCGCGTACCGGAGGAAGTCCGGAGTTCGACGCGGTGGCTGCGCGTGGGGTGCAGCACCGCGTGCGCCCGCTGGGGGCTCCAGGTGAGGTCGAGTTCGGCGCCGAACCGGGTGCGGATGCCCTTCACACTGCCGGTCGGGTACGCCGCCGGGACCGCCGGCAACAGCACCATCCGGTCCGGTGTCGACTGGACGAGCGTCTCGATCAGCACGGCAGGCAGGGTGTGGGCGGCGTCCGCGTTGTAGACGTCCCGGTTCGGGTAGTGCGCGCTCATCAGCGAGGCGTGGAAGAAGTCGCCCTTGAGCACCTGGCCGAGGGCGTGCGCCACCCGCTTCCCGTCGCGCAACCGGGCGGCGATCAGGGCGTGGTGGAGGTGTCCGTGGGCCGAGTCGTTCTCGGCGCCCCGGAGTTCGAGCGCGCGGTGGGCGGCGCGGGCGAGGTCCGGGGTGTCGTAGGGGGTGATCTCGTCGAGGGGCCAGACGCCGTAGAGGTGGCTCAGATGGCGGTGGTCGTAGGTGTCGTCGAGGCCGGGCCAGGCCCATTCGGCGAGCGCGCCGTCGGAGTTGATCCGGTGCGCAGGGAGGCGGTCGGCGAGGGTGCGCCAGGTCGCGGCCTGCTCGGTCCCGGGGTGGTAGGCGGCGGCCGTGAGCAGGGCGTGGCGGGCCGCTGAGAGGTCCATGGCCGCGTTGATCGCGCCCCAGCTGCCGTTCGCGGGCCGGTTCTCGGGCGAGTAGGAGGGGACGACGACGAGGTGGCCGTCGGCGTCCGTGCGGGTGAGGAAGTCCTCGTAGAACTGGGCCAGTTCGGCGAGGGCATGGGCGGTGCGCGGGTCCTGCCCGCCGTAGGTCTCGTCGTGGTCGACGAGCGGCTTGAGCAGCCAGTCGGCGCCGGCCGTCCACAGATGCAGCGGGTACTCGCGGCTGAAGTGGTACGTCAGCCCGGACTCGCCGTCGGTGTGCGCCGGCGCCATGACGCCCCGGGCGCCGAAGACGGCACGCGCGTTCTCGCGCCAGTCGTCGAGCTGGCCGTGGATCAGGGAGGCGAGCGCTTCCGTGACCTCAGGGAGGGCCGCCGAAGCCGCCGACGCGGTCTGGAGGTTGACGTTGGCGTCGTTGGTGAACGCCCCCGACCACCCGGTGTCCCAGTCGCCGGTCCACAGGCCCGGGAGGCGGGGCGGGTAGAGGCCGCTGGAGGAGAGCAGGTGGTAGCGGCCCGCGGCGAAGAGGCGTTCCAGGAGGGCGGGGCTGTCGGGCCGGGCGAGCAACTCCGAGCCGGGGAGCGCGCGTTCGGCGGGGTCGGCGGCCAGGTCCAGGGTGACGCGGTCGTAGGCGGGGCGATGGAGAGCCGCGTGCCGGTCGAGCAACTCTTCGTAATCAGCCGGGAGTTCCCGCAGGGCGTGCGCCTGCTCCAGCGCGTCCGGATCGCCGGTCTGTCGGGTGACCCGGGTGAGCAGCAGCACCGCGTCCGCGCCGGTGATCCGCAGGCCGGGGGGTGTCAGCGTGACCGTGCCGCCCGTGGCCTGGATCAGGGTGGATCCGGTGTAGACGCGGTCGCTGCCGGGGTAGCGGACGCGCAGGGTGAGCAGGGCGCCGTCGGGGGTGAGGACGGCTCCGTGCCCCACGGCGAGGTCCTTCGGGGCGCCCGGGAGATCGTGGTCCAGACGGATGTCCAGCTCGGAGACGGTGATGTGCTGGACGATCACGTCGTCGGCACGCGAGACGAAGACCCGGCTGCGCCAGCCGTCGTGCCGGGTCTCCACGACACCCGTGGTGAAGTCGACGGACCGGTGGTAGTTCTGCCCATCGCCGGACGCCCCGCGCAGCCGTACCTGGAAACCCGGGTGGAACGGCTGCACCCACTGGAGGTCCCGCCCGTCCGTGAAGCCCTCCGCCGCGTCGAGCTCCCCGGCGAGCAACCGGTCCTGGAGCGCGGGGAGTTCGGCGGCGAGCCGCGGCGGGCCTGCGTGTTCGGCGCCGTTGGGGCGGACGAGGGTGTGGTGGGTGACGACGACCCGCTCGTCGTTCGGCTCACCGAACACGAGGGCGCCGTGGCGGCCGTTGCCGCTCAGGAAGCCGTCCTCCCAGCGGGTGGCGGGCGCGGGTTCCCAGGTTCCGTGGATCACGTTCATGGGCGCAACACCACCACGTCGTAGCGCCCGAGCACGACTTCGTCCCGGCAGGTGGTCCCGGTGAGCAGATCGTGGTGCGTGCCCGGCACCGGAACGGTGACCGTGTCCCGCCCGTGGTTGAGGACGAAGAGCAGGTCGCCCCGGCGGACCGCCTCGACCAGGTCGGGCAGGCCGTCGAGCGCCGGGCGCGCGCCGGCGTCGTACGCGATACGGCCGAGGAGGTCGCGCAGGGCGCCCGGTTCGGGAAGTGTCGAGAGGTACCAGGCGCGGCCCTGGCGCAGGACGGCGGGGAGTCCGTCCAGCTCACCGCCCTTGTAGACGGCCTCTGTTGTGGCCCCGTCGGTCTTCTCGATCTCCTCCGACCACAGCGTGCCCCGGAACGCGTCGCAGTCGGCCGTCTCCCCCTCCTCCAGCGGCCACCACTCGTGCAGGGTGCGGATGCCGAACAGCTCGCGGAGCCGGGCGTCCATGCCGCCGTCCCGGACCCGGTCGTCCTGGTCGGCGACGCCGGTGAGGAAGCCGGAGACGAGGGTGCCGCCCTGGCGGACGTAGGCGAGGAGGTTGTCGATCGCCGTGTCGGTGAGGGCGTAGAGCTGGGGGACGACGACCAGTCTGTAGCCGGTGAGGTCGTGGTCGGGGTGGGCGAAGTCGGTGGTGAGGTGGGCCTCCCAGAGGGCACGGTGCCAGGACTTGAGGACGTCGGCGTGGTCGACCCGGGTGGAGGGGCGGCCGTCCTGGGCGCCGGCCCACCAGGCGTGCCAGTCGTGGAGGATCGCGATGTCGCCGGGCGTGTGACGATCCGTCACCTCCTGGCTGATACGGGCGAGTTCGGCGCCCAGCCGCTTGACCTCCTGGTACGTCCGCCCCTCCTCCCCCGCGTGGCTGACCATCCCGGAGTGGAACTTCTCCGCGCCCTGCCGGGACTGGCGCCACTGGAAGTAGCAGACGGCGTCGGCGCCCCGGGCGACGGCCTGGAGGGACCAGAGGCGGTTCAGGCCCCGGGGTTTGGGGTGGTTCACGCCCCGCCAGTTGACCGGTCCTGCCGCCTGCTCCATCAACATCCAGGGGCCGCGCGCCTGCGAGCGGGTCATGTCCTGCACGAGAGCGCCCTGTTGGGCGCCCAGCGGATCGCGCGGGTCGGGATAGAGGTCGACGGAGACGACGTCCTCCTCCTCGGCCCACCGCCAGGCGTCCTGCCCGAACCACAGCGGCATGAAGTTGGTGGTCACGGGGATGTCGGGGGTGGCCCGGCGGACGATGTCCCGCTCGGCGAGGTAGCACTCCAGGAGCATGTCGGAGGTGAAGCGCCGGAAGTCGAGGACCTGGGTGGGGTTCTTCAGGTAGTGGGCATGGCGGGGCGTGTGCACCTCGGCCCAGTCGCCGTAGCCCTGGCTCCAGAAGGCGGTGCCCCAGGCGGAGTTGAGGGCGTCGAGGGTGCCGTAGCGCTGCTGGAGCCAGACCCGGAAGCGGGCGGCGGCCTCGTCGCTCCAGTCGTAGGTGCAGTACTCGTTGTTGATGTGCCACATGGTGAGGGCCGGGTGGCCGCCGTAGCGGGCGGCGAGGTCCTCGGTGATCGCGGCGGCGAACCGCCGGTAGGTGGCGCTGGAGTGCGAGAAGTGCTGGCGGCCGCCCCAGAACTCGGTGCGGCCGTCCTGGTCGACGGGCAGCGTGTCGGGGTGCAGGTGGCCCATCCACGGCGGCGGCGAGGAGGTCGGGGTGGCGAGGACGACCCCGATGCCGTTCTCGTGCATCAGGTCCATCAGCCGGTCGAGCCAGCCGAAGTCCCGCTCCCCCGGGCGGGGTTCGAGCTTCGACCACGAAAAGACGCCCAGGGTCACGGAGTTGACGCCGGCGGCCCTCATCAGCCGGACGTCCTCCAGCCAGGTCTCCTCGGGCCACTGCTCGGGGTTGTAGTCGCCGCCGTAGAGAATGCGGCCGCGTGTCGCCGTGCTCAGGTCGGGCATCAGACCGGGTCCCCGTACTGGATGCCGCGGCCGTTGGTGGCGATGTAGACCCGGCCGTACACGCGCGGGTCGCCGCTGATCGTCTCGCCGATCCAGCCCCACTGGTGCCGGTCGTCGTTGATCCGCACCCAGCTCTTCGCCTCGTCGTCCGAGCGGTAGACCGCGGTGATGCTCTCGGTGGAGCCGACCATGTAGAGCGCCGGGTAGTCGGCGCCCTCGGCCGCCTTGCCGAAGCCGAGGGTGTACGAGGCCCAGCAGCTGGCGACCTTGGTGAAGCTCGCGCCGCCGTCGGTGGACCGGTAGAGCCCGTTCCACTTGACCGAGAGCCACAGGTCGCCGACGCGCCCGGGCGCCGCGACCAGCTCGAACTGGGTGTCCCCGGAGGGCAGTCCGGCGGCTCCCGCGGCGAACGTGAGGCCGCTGTCGGTGCTGGCGTACAGCGTCCCGGTGTCGGTGTCGTACGCGTAGAAGCGCTGCGGGTCGGCCGGGTCGGCGACCGGTGTGGCGCCCTTGGGGAAGCTCGCGACCTCGGTCCAGGTGGCGCCGTTGTCCGTGGAGCGGTGGGCCGGGTACTTGGTGCCGTCCCAGTGCACGAAGGTCCACAGCAGCACGCTGCCGTCGGCGTTGGTGGCGATCGGTCCCGGCGCGTCCTTGGCGAGGGTGGGCTGGGCCGCGAAGGGCGCCCAGGTCCTGCCGCCGTCGTTGGAGAAGGCACCGTTGCCGTGGTCGCCGAAGCCCGTGCGGACGACGTACGAGGGCTTGGCGGCGGCCTGCGCGAGTCCGGTCGCGGACCCGAACACGGGGTTCGACGCCATGCCGCGCGAGGGCGACGCCGTGAGCCGCTCGTGGTACATCACCCCGACGTCCCCGAGCCCGCTGAGCAGGTGCGCCTCCCCGGTCGGCGGCGAGATCAGCTGCCGTACGGAGGTCTCCTCCAGGCCGCGGATCTGCGGGGCCCAGTGCTTGAGGTCCCGGGTGCCGTAGAGAGTGGCGCCGGTGCCGTAGACGACGTGCTTCGAGTCGTACGGGTCGACGGCGAGGGCCTGGATCCACCAGCCGAACTTGGGCGCGTCGGCGCCGAAGGTGAGGAACGGCGTCTCGGAGACGTCGAGGACCGCGGAGTCCTTCAGCGAGGTCCAGGTGCGGCCGCCGTCCGTGGTCCGGTACAGGGTGTCGACGGCCGACCAGCGGTTGTTGGTGGAGACGACGACGGTACCGGGGCGACGGGCGTCGACCGCGACCCCGCCGTAACCGAAGGTGTCGGTACCGCCGGGCTGCACCGGCGTGACGTCGGTCCACTTCCCGGAGGCGACGGCCAGCTTGTGCACACTGCCGTCCAACTGCCCGTTCGGCCCGGGCGCGTCGGCGTAGCTGACGTACAACTCCCGGGTGTGGCAGTCGTACGCGGCCCGGATCGGCACCTTGGCGCTCGTACCGGAGGGCTGTCCGGGGACCGCTTCCCAGGTGGTGCCGTCGGAGGTGCGGAACAGGTTGGCGGTGGTGCCGTCGGAGTCGCCCCAGCCGGCGTAGAGGACCCGCCCGGCGGCGACGAGCAGGGTGACGCCCTGGCCGCCGCTGCTCGGGGTGCCCGGGAAGCCGCTCGCCGTGGCCCAAGTGGCGCCCCGGTCGGTGGACTTGAGCAGCCCGTCGTGTCGGGTCCCCAGCCACAGCGTGTCACTGTCCCGAGGATCGACGAGCAACCGCTCCCCGGCCCCCCGCCCGTCCTCGTTCCCCCCGAGCTTCACGGCCAGATCGGCCCGCGCCCAGGTGGCCCCCCGGTCCTCGGACCGCAACACGGCCCCGTTCCCGGCCCAGGACTGCGCGTAGGTACCGAGCGCGAGATAGACCCGGTCGGGATGCCCCGGATCGACGGCCATGGCCTCGACCCCGAGCAGATTCCAGTCGTCCCACCCGAGGTCGTCATTGAGCGGAATCCACCGCGCACTCCGGTCGTCCCACCGATAGGCCCCACCGATGTCGGTACGGGCGTAGGCGAGCCCGCGTACGGAGGGGTGGAAAAGCACACCGGTGACGAACCCGGTTCCGCCGATGACGACTTGGCGCCAGCGGTAGGTAGGGGTGGCCGCTGCCGCGCGCCCTTGGAAGGACGGAACGGCGGTGAAAGCAGCGGCAGCCGCAGCCCCACCAAGAACAGCACGACGGCTAGGCCCGGACGCGCACATGACACATACCTCGCTGTATGAGAAAGGGGAGAGCTACCTACCTAGGGGCGCGGGGAACTGCGCGACCAGCCACAGCGCAGCCGCAGACAAAAACCGGTCAGCCCTTGACCGCCCCCGTCAACATGCCCTTCTTGAAATGCCGCTGCACGAACGGCGAAGCCACCGCCACCGGAATCAACGCCAGTACCATCACGGCCATCTGCAACCCCAGCGCCGACAACTGCCCCGTCCGCACGGCCTGTTGCAACCCCGTAGGGGCCTCCGTGTTCTTCTGCACCAACTGGATGAGCACGTTCTGCAACGGCATCATCGACTGATCACTGAGATAGATCGACGCGTTGAACCACGCACTCCAGTAACCGACCGCGTAGAACAGCGAGATCACCGCGAGCACCGCCCGCGACAACGGCAGCACGATGGTCAGCAGGATCCGCACATCCCCCGCCCCGTCGATCCGCGCCGACTCGGTCAGCTCAGGCGAGATCCCCATGAAGAACGCCCGCAGCACAAGGATGTTGAAGACGCTCACCGCGCTCGGCAGGATCAGCGACAGATACGTGTCGGTCAGCCCCAGCGACTGCACCAGCAGATACGTCGGGATGAGCCCGGCCCCGAAGAACATCGTCGCCATCATGGTCATCAGGAAGAACCGGTGCCCGAGGCTCCCCGGCCGCGACAACCCGTACGCGGCCAGCACCGACACCGCCATGGAGAACAGCGTGCCGACGAGTGTGACCCCGATCGACACCATGATCGCCCGGCTCACCTGACCGCCGCTGAGCAGCTCCGTGTAGTTCACGAAGGTGATGCCCTGCGGGATCACGACGAGCCCGCCGACCCGGTCGATCACCGGCTTCGGGGACAGGCTCGTGACGATGACGATCCACAGCGGAGCGAGCACGCCCAGGCAGCACAGGATGAGGAACCCGCCCTTGGCCGTGAGGCCGGCCTTGCTCGGCTGCTCCTCCCAGACCGGCCGCGCGGGAGCCCTGAGGCTGCGGACGAGCTGCGTGTTGAGACTCACTTCCGGTACACCCCCTGCTCACCGAGCAGATGCGCGAACTTGTTCGCGGCCAGCACGAGACACACTCCGATGACTCCCTTGACCAGGCCGACCGCGGCCGCGTAGCTGAAGTCGCCGTTCTGGATGCCCATGTTCCACACGTAGGTGTCGAGGACCTCGCTGGCCCCGGCCCCGACCGCGTACCGCTGGAGCAGGAACTGCTCGAAGCCGACGCTCAGCGCGTCACCGACCCTGAGGACCAGCAGCAGTGCGATCACGGGGCGCAGCGCGGGCAGCGTCACGTGCCACATCCGGCGCCAGCGCCCGGCGCCGTCCATCGCGGCGGCCTCGTACAGGTCGGTGCTGACGGCGGCCAGCGCGGCGAGGAAGACGATGATCCCCCAGCCGGCGTCCTTCCAGACGGCCTGCGCGGTGACCAGGTACTTGAACAGGCTCGCGTTGGTCATCAGGTCGAAGCCGCTCCAGCCGTGGTCCTCCAGGGTCTGGGCGATGATGCCCGCGCCGCCGAAGATCTGCTGGAAGACGGTGACCACGAGGACCCACGAGAAGAAGTGCGGCAGATACATGATCGCCTGAGCGACCGCCCGCACCCGGGGCCGGACCACGCTGTTGATGAGCAGCGCGAGGGCGATCGGGACGGGGAAGAACAGCACCAGTTGGAGCACGAACAGCACGATGGTGTTCTTCGCGGCACCCCAGAACAGCGGGTCGTCGACCATCCGCGAGAACTGCTCGACGCCGACCCAGGGGCTGTGGAAGATCGCGGTGACGCCGTTGCTGGAGACGTACGGGTCGTAGTCCTGGAAGGCGACGACGTTGCCGAGCAGCGGGACGTAGTTGAAGAGCAGGAGCAGGACCATGACCGGCAGGGTCATCAGGATGAGCGCGCGGTCGCGGCGCAGCCGGACCTTGAAGGGGACCTTGCCCGCCCTGGACGCCTTGCTCGCCTTACCCGCCTTGCGCGGCACCGCGTCCTTCGCGACCGCCGCCGCGACCGCGGCCGCCGGTTCCTCGACGGCCGCGGGGGGACGGGTCCCGTCGGGCCTGCTCCCGGCCGTGAGAGACATCAGTTGCCGCTGCCGTTCTTGTCGATGAGCTGCTTGTACCAGTCGCGCAGCTTGTCGCCGCCGGAGGACTTCCAGGTGGAGATGGCGGCCTGGACGTCGGACAGCTTGCGGTTGCCGCGTACGTAGTCGAGTTCCAGCTGCTCGAACTGGCTGGAGAGGTTGGCGTAGCGGGTCGGCTCGACGATGTTCATGCCGAACGTGGACGTCTTCTTCATGAAGGCGCCCATCCGCTGCTGCCACTCGACCTGCTTGCGGGCGACGTCGGGGAAGTCGGGGTGGGCGAAGTAGGCGGTCGGCGCGGCCAGCATCACCCAGGCGTTGACCACCTCGGAGTTGCCCAGGTCGTTCTTGACCGGGACGCCGTTCTTGACGGTGTAGTGGGTGCCCTCGACACCGTAGTCGACGAGCATCCGCTCCTTGGTGCCGTAGGGCGCGGCCGAGAAGTCGGCGGCGGCCAGGGCGTTCTCGATCGTCGCCTTCGAGGCGCCCTTGCGGATCATCGACCAGATGCCGGCCGGCTGGGCCGCCCACAGCTTCGGATCGCCGCCGTCGGCGCCGAAGATGTCCATGCCATCGATGACGAAGTCCGGGTTGGAGACGGCCTGTTCGGAGGTCTTGCCGTACCAGTGGGATATGTCGTTGTTGTAGACGAGGATCTGCCCGGCGGTGAAACGGTTGCCCACGTCGCCCGAGCGCGCCTTGTCGTCGGGGTGGACCACACCCGCGTCGAACAGCTTGCGCGTCCACTCCAGGGCTTCGAGGTACTCGGGCTGCTCGGAGCGGTAGGTCAGCTTGCCGTCGTCGCCGATATTCCAGCCGAGCGCCCCGGAGGGACGGACGCCGAAGATGTTGAAGGCGGTCCAGGACATGTCGCCGCAGGCCCACACCTTGGCCTTGGCGCTGGTGGCCTCCTTCGCCCAACTGAGGAACTCGTCGGGCGACTTGGGTACGGAGTAACCCTTCTTGTCGAAGATGTCCTTGCGGTAGTAGGGCACGATGAAGCTCGCCGTGGCGGCCGGCATCGGGATGCCCCGCAGCGCGCCGCCGAAGATGCCCATGCGCCAGGCGTCGGACGGGATCGCGGCGAGGTTCGGGTACTTCTTGACCTTGTCGCCCGCGAGATAGGGGCTGAGGTCCATGAACTTCGCGGTGACGGCGTTCGCGATCTTGCCGACCAGTTCCCAGCTCGGCACGACCACCATGTCCGGTATGGAGCTGGAGGCGAGGACGGCGCCGAGCTTCTCGCCGTAGGTGTTGCCGTCCTGGTTCTGCCAGGTGATCTTGGTGCCCGCGGCCGCGTCGAGTGCCGTGTAGTAGGCGCAGCCGGCCTTCGGTGGGGAGCCCCAGAACGGGGACATGATCTTGACGGGGGCGCCGGTGCCGAGCTTCTTCGGGACCGAGGTCTTCAGGGTCGCGAGATCGACCTTGCCGGTGAAGCCGGCCGCCGAGCCGTTCTTCGACGGCAGGTCAGGGTTCGCGACCGTGCTGGCGACGTACGCCGGAAGCAGCTTGTCCGCGGCCTTGCCCGACGTGGTCCCCTCGCGGTCCCCGCTGTCCGAACCGCCGCAGGCGGCGAGCAGGGGCATTCCGCCCGCCACCGCGGCGGTGGCGACCGCCGTCGAGGCGAGGAAGCTTCTCCGGCTCGGACCGGAGGGATCAGTCGAGGAAGCGGCGCTCGGCGTCATTGCGTCAACCCTTCATGCCTTCATGGCGCACCAGGACACCCGGCGGTGGGGCCGTCGGCTGCGGTGTCTGACTGGAACGGGATTAGTCGAAGCGCTTCGATGTTGCTGTGAGGTTAAGTGAACACCCGAGGGCGCACAAGGGTCGTCCCCAAGATTCCTCGGGGGCGGAGGACGTGACCTTTTCTTATGCACCGCTTGAAGTGACGGTGTTGATCCCTTGACACCCACCCCCGCGTCGAATGAGCATCGAAGCGCTTCGAAAGACCCGAGTCGATCCATCGCAAGGGGATCCCCACGTGACCGCACACACGCCGCACACGCTGCCTTTCCGCGATCCGCACCTGCCGTTCGCGAAGCGCATCGACGATCTGCTGTCGCGGCTCACCCTCGACGAGAAGACCGCGTTCCTGCACCAGTTCGCCCCGGCCGTCGAGCGGCTCGGCATCGCGGAGTTCCGCACCGGCCAGGAGGCGCTGCACGGGGTCGCGTGGATGGGCCCGGCGACGGTCTTCCCGCAGGCGGTCGGCCTCGGCGCGACCTGGAACACCGATCTCGTACGACGGGTCGGCGAGGCGGTGTCGAAGGAGGTCCGCGCGATGCGGTCCCGCGACGACCGCGTGGGCCTCAACGTCTGGTCGCCGACGGTGAACCTGCTGAGGCATCCGCTGTGGGGCCGTAACGAGGAGGGCTACTCCGAGGACCCCAGGCTCACCTCGGCCATCGCCACCGCGTACACCCACGGGCTGCGCGGCGAACACCCCACGTACTGGCGCACGGCCCCGGTCCTCAAGCACTGGCTCGCCCACAACAACGAGACGGACCGGGCCACTTCGTCGAGTTCGGTACGGCCGCGGGTGCTGCACGAGTACGACCTGCGAGCCTTCCGTGAGACCGTCGAGGCCGGGGCGGTCGCCGGGGTGATGCCGGCGTACAACCTCGTCAACGGCCGCCCCAACCACGTCAGTCCGTATCTGCGCGAGCACCTGCGTTCCTGGACCGAGGAGGAGCTGCTGGTCTGCTCGGACGCGGGCGCGCCCTCCAACCTGGTCGACCACGAGCACTACTTCGACACCCACGAGGAGGCGACGGCGGCCTCCCTGAAGGCCGGTGTCGACAGCTTCACGGACCACGGCACGGACAGCTCGCAGATCGTCGGACGGCTCAAGAGGGCATACGAACAAGGGCTGTTGAGCGAGGCCGACATCGACACCGCGGTCCGCCGCCAGCTCTCCGTGCGGTTCCGGCTCGGCGAGTTCGACCCGCACTACGACCCGCACACCGGCACCGGCGACTTCGACACCCCGGCCCACCGGGCGCTCGCCCAGGAGGCCGCCGAGCAGGCGGTCGTGCTGCTGCGGAACAACGGTGTGCTGCCGCTGGCCGCCGACACCCGGATCGCGGTGGTCGGGCTGCTCGCCGACGAGTGCAAGCTCGACTGGTACAGCGGCACCCTCATCCACCGCTCGACCCCGCTGGAGGGGTTGTACGAGCGGTTCGGCGCCGAGCGCGTGGAGTTCGCGGAAGGGGTGGACCGGGTCCGGCTGAAGACGTCGGCCGGGACGTTTCTGCATGTCCTCACCACCGACAGTGAGACCGACGAGGTGCGCGGCGCCGAGGGCGCCCTCGACCCGGCCCTCCTCGCGGGCCGCACCGATCTGCCCCCGCTGACGACCGACGCCACCGGCACGGAGTTCGCGCTCGTCGACTGGGGCGCGGGCGTTCTCACGCTCCGCGCCCCCGACGGCCGCTACCTCTCCGTCGCCGAGGACGGGTACGTCCGCGCCTCCGCCGACCAGCCGGGCGGCTGGATCGTCCAGGAGACCTTCCACCTGGAACCGCACGCGAAGGGTCACCTCCTGAGGCACATCGGTACGGGTCGCCACCTGTCGGTCGCCGCCGGCGGAGTAAAGGTTGCCGACGAAAACCAGCCAAGTGGCGCGGATGCTGAAGTCTTCGAGCTGATCATCGTCGAACGCGGCGAAGACGCAGTGACCCGCGTCACTGCCGACGCCGACGTCGTCCTGGTCGTCGCGGGCAACGACCCGCACATCGACGGTCGCGAGACCGAGGACCGCACGACCCTCCGGCTCCCCGAACACCAGGAGCGCCTGCTGCGCGCGGCCCGCGCCGCCAACGAGAACACCGTGCTCGCCCTGGTCTCGGCCTACCCCTACGCGGTCGACACGTCGTCGCTGGCCGCGACGCTGTGGACGGCCCACGGCGGCCAGGCGGCCGGCACCGCCCTGGCCCGCGTCCTGGCCGGTGACGTCTCCCCCGCGGGGCGCCTCCCGCAGACCTGGTACGAGAGCGACGCCGACCTGCCCGACCTCCTCGACTACGACGTGATCGGCGGCCGCCAGACCTACCTCTACTTCGAGGGCACCCCCCTCTTCCCGTTCGGCCACGGGCTGTCGTACGCGTCCTTCTCGTACGGCGATCTCAAGTGCCGTACACAGGACGGGACGTTGCACGTCTCGTTCACGGTCACGAACACCGGGGACGTCACCGCCGACGAGGTCGCCCAGCTCTACACCCGCGCGATCGACCCGGCGCTCCCCCGCCCGCGCCGCGAACTGGTCGCCCACCGGCGCCTGACGCTCGCTCCGGGCGCCCGGGGGGAGCTGTCCTTCGAAGTCCCGCTGAGCGCCCTGGAGTTCTGGGACGTGGCCCAGGGGCGGTGGCGGCTGGAGCCGGGCCCGTACGAACTGCTGGCCGGCGCCTCCAGCGAGGACGTACGCCTGCGGACGACGGTGGAGGTCGACGGCGAGCCCGGCGCACCGCGTCCGGTGCTCCAACGGGGCCTGGAGGCGGCGGACTTCGACGAGCAGAGCGGCACGGAGATCGTGGACCGTACGAAGACCGCGGGCGACGCGGTGACGGCTGCGCAGGGCCGCAGCGGCGAACTGGTCTACCGCGACTGCGACTTCGGGGGCGGTGTCGCCGAGGTGAGGGTGACGGTGGCCGGCGAGGGTTCGGTCGAACTGGCCCTGGACGGGGGCGCGGTGATCGCCGTACTGGAGTCGAAGGCGGCCGACGCCGGTCCCTACGACTACACGACGCTCGCCGCCGACATCGTCGCCGAGGGCGTGCACGACGTGCACCTCAGGCTGCGCGGCCCGCTGCGGCTCGCGCACGTCGGCTTCTCCGGTTGAGGGTCCGGAAGCAGGCCGGCACAAGAAGGGGCCCGGCACCGGAAGGCATCGGTGCCGGGCCCCTTCGAAGAGCCTATATGAAAATGGTTCCCATTAGCTAGAGCGCCAGCCCCGTCAGCACCAGCACCCGCTCGTACGTGTAGTCGTCCATCGCGAACTTCACGCCCTCGCGGCCGACACCGGACTGCTTGGCGCCGCCGTACGGCATCTGGTCGGCACGGTAGGAGGGGACGTCGCCGACGACCACGCCGCCGACCTCCAGCGCGCGGTGGGCGCGGAAGGCGGCCTGGATGTCGTGGGTGAACACCCCTGCCTGGAGGCCGTACTTGGAGTCGTTGACGGCGGCGAAGGCCGCGGTCTCGCCGTCGGCCTTGTGCACGGTCATGACGGGGCCGAAGACCTCCTCGCAGGAGATCGTCACGTCGGCCGGGACGTCGGTGAGGACGGTCGGCGCGTAGGAGGCGCCGTCGCGGTCGCCGCCGGTGAGCAGGGTGGCGCCGGCCTCGACGGCCTCCTTCACCCACGCCTCGACGCGCTTGGCCGCGTCCTCGCTGACCAGCGGGCCCACGTCCGTCTTGTCGTCGCTCGGGTCGCCGGTGACCTGGGCCTCGACGGCGGCGACGATCCGGGGCAGCAGACGGTCGTAGACGGACGCGTCGGCGATCACCCGCTGCACGGAGATGCAGGACTGGCCGCCCTGATAGTTGGAGAAGGTCGCGATACGGGTCGCGGCCCAGTCCAGGTCGGCGTCGGAGGCGTAGTCGCCGAGGACGACCGCGGCGCCGTTGCCGCCCAGCTCCAGGGTGCAGTGCTTGCGCGGCACCGAGTCCATGATCGCGTAGCCGACCTTCTCCGAACCGGTGAAGGAGATCACCGGCAGCCGCTCGTCCTGGACGAGGGACGACATCTTGTCGTTGGCGACCGGGAGGATGCTCCAGGAACCGGCCGGAAGCTCGGTCTCGGCCAGCAGGTCGCCGATGATCAGGCCGGAGAGCGGAGTGGCGGGCGCCGGCTTCAGAATGATCGGCGCGCCCGCCGCGATCGCCGGGGCGATCTTGTGGGCGCACAGGTTCAGCGGGAAGTTGAAGGGCGCGATGCCCAGCACGACACCCTTCGGGAAGCGGCGGGTCAGCGCGAGCCGGCCCTGGCCGCCCGCGTCGGTGTCGAGGCGCTGCGCCTCGCCGCCGTTGAACCGCCGCGCCTCCTCGGCCGCGAACCGGAACACCGAGACCGCGCGGCCGACCTCGCCCCGCGCCCACTTGACCGGCTTGCCGTTCTCGGCGGAGATCAGCCGGGCGATCTCCTCGGTGCGCTCGACGAGCCGCCGGCTCACGTGGTCCAGGGCGGCGGCACGGCCGTGCGCGGGGGTGGCGGCGAACTCGTCCCGTACGGCGTACGCGGCCGCCACGGCCTCCTCGACCTGGGCGTCGGTCGGCACGCTCACCCTGCCGACGAGACGGCCGTCCCACGGGGAGG
>NZ_JBEYVC010000153.1:0-26040 GCF_040643855.1 Streptomyces sp. NPDC047072
CAGGGGAAGCATCGTCACGGTGGCGAGCAGCGGGACGCGGTGCCGTCGCGCCCAGGCACGCGCCCGGCGCCGTGGGGGGTCGCGGCCAGCCCCTCCGAGGTCACCAGGCCGTGCGCGTGCAGCTTGCGGACCAGGCGCCGCCCGCTGGGATCCGTGACGGCCATCGCGTCGGCCAGTTCGCTGGGCGTGACCAGCCGCCCGGCCAGATCGCGCTCGATCGCGGCGAGCCTTGACAACGTTGCCGAACTGAGGCCGACCGTCCGCGCCAGCTCCCGCACATGCTCGTCCCGCCCGGGCATGGACGGAGACGACAGGTGCCCGGCCGCGCCGATCGGCCCGATGACCAGCCCGCTGTCCTCCATGAGATAGCCGCACGGCCGGTGTTCGGACGCCGCGCGGGCAACGGCCCGTTCGGCGAGCGCCACCGCACTGCGCGCCGACACCCCGACACCGAACCCGGCGACCACCCCCGACCCCAGCACCTCGCGCGCCTGCTCCACCACCGGTACGACCAGCCAGTCCCGGCTCAGCCGCTCGAACAGCGTCCGGCGCCCGAGCACCACCACACCGTGCCGTCCCCGGTTCTCGATCCAGGCCTCGGCGAGTTCGGGCGTGGCCCGCAACAGGTGGAACAGGCCGGTCCGGCCGCGCTCCAGGTCACCGCGGCCGCTCTGCCGGTCGAGGTGGAAGACGCCGGCGGCGAACCCGGTGGCGCCCGCCCGGTCGGTCCGGATGCGCAGCACCAGTTCGTGCAGCTCGGCGCGGACGCTGGAGGGCACGGGCGAGCCGTTCAGTACGCGCAAGGTGCCCCGCAGCCGTCGTAGGACCGCGGTCCGGGCGGTGATGACGTAGCCGCCGCCGTTCCGGAGGGCGCGCTCGTGGAACGCGCAGATCTCCTCGACGCTCTGCTCGTCGTCGTACGGCAGACAGGCCCCCCCCGGTGCTGTCGATGTGCAGCGCCTCGGTCACCTCGGAGACCACCTCGTGGCCGAAGGTGTCGATGCTGACCGGGACCGGCTGCCAGCCGCGGGCCTGCGCCTGGGAGAGCGCGAGGGCCAGGTCGAGGGCGGAGCTGCGGGTCACGGCGACCGGCAGGCCGGGGGAGAGGACGTCCCGGCAGGCGCGATGGGGGACGGCGCCGACCAGCAGGCCGTCCAGGCGGTGTCCCTCGACGAGGGCGCGCACCCGGGGCTGTATCTCCTGCTCCTGGCCGTAGGTGACCCACTTCAGTGAGACACCCGACAGAGGCTCGACGGCCTCCTCGAAGACTCCACGGCGGCTTGCGTGAACGACAAGCCCGATCGACAGACCCACGATGCACCTCTGCCTTCCAGTCGCGTTGCCCTCGGACAAGCATGCCCGATTCATCGGAGGAGTTGGGTGTGAGAGTTATTGACAGGTGCACATGGGGTCCATAGGTTCGCCGATACACCCGATGTATTGATGATCCGTCAGCTCTGGAGGACGAAGATGACCTCACAGCCGGAGCACCATTCACCGGTACCCCGCAGAGTCGTGCTCGGCAGCGCCCTGGGCGGCGCCGCGGCGGCCGCGCTGCCCACGACGGCACACGCCGAGACGCAGGCCGCCCCTGCCGCAGGGCGACCCTGGAAACTGTGCGACACCATGACCACCGACGGCGCCTGGAGCAAGTTCCTGCGCGGTCAGGACCTGCGCTGGAGCCGGCTGCCCACCCTCTGGTACGAGGGCCCGTTCCTCGGCGACGGGCTGCTCGGCAGCATGATCTACCAGGAACCCGGCGCCAACCAGATCCGTTTCACCGTCCAGCACGGACGGGTCCAGGACCACCGGCCCGAGTTCGGCAGCGGCTGGGGCACCTGCCGGCTGCCGGTGGGTCACCTCACCCTCGAACCGGTCGGCACCATCACCGCCGTCGACTGGCGGCTGAGCCTGTGGAACGCCGAACTGACCGGCACCGTCACCACCAGCGCCGGCACCCTCACCCTCGCCGCCTTCATCCACGACGAGGTGCTGGCCGCCCGGGTGACCGCGACCGGCGGCGAGCGGGTCGTCTGGACCTTCCGGCCCGAGGAGGCCGTCAGCCCCCGGAAGATCAGCGAGGCCCCGCCCGCCGGCTACACCGCCAACCCGCCCTGGACCACCCAGACATCCGATGACGGGGCGGAGCAAGTCCTCCAACCTCTCACCGGCGGCGGCCAGACGGCGACCGCGTACCGCCGCACCGCCGACGAGTTACTCCTGAGCGTCGGACACAGCTTCCCCGCTTCCTCGGCGGCCGCCGATTCGCTGCGCACCCTCCGCCGCGCCACGTCCTACGACGGCCTCAGACGCCGGCACATCCGCTGGTGGCACGACTTCTACGGCAAGAGCTTCGTGTCGTTCCCCGACCAGCGCCTGCAGAGCTTCCACTGGATCCAGCTCTACAAGGTCGCCTCCGCCAGCCGCGTCGGCGGGCCCGTGATGGCCACCTCCGGGCCCTGGCTGGAGCCCACCCCCTGGCCCGCCGTGTGGTGGAACCTCAACGTCCAGCTGGAGTACTGGCTGATCCACGGCTTCAACCACCCGGAACTGGACTCCCTCGCCTCCACCCTGCGCCAGAACCAGGAACAGCTCATCGCCAACGTGCCCGCCGCCTACCGCGCGGACAGCTCGGGCGTCGGCCGCAGCTCCGACATGTTCGCCAACCGCAGCGTGGGCCGCCCCGGCACGGGCGCCGAAGTCGGCGACCTCACCTGGGCGTTGCACAACGTGTGGCTGTCCTACCGGCACTCCATGGACAAGTCCCTGCTGCGCGACACCGTTTACCCGGTACTGCGCCGCGCGATCAACTACTACCTGCACTTCCTCACCCCGGGTAGCGACGGCAAGCTCCACCTGCCCAGCACCCTCTCGCCCGAGTACCCGGTCGTGCCCCCGCAGGACACCAACTACGACCTGGCGCTGATCCGCTGGGGCTGCCAGACGCTCATCGAGTCCGCCGAACTCCTCGGTGTGGACGACGAGTTGAAGCCGCGCTGGCAGGAGGTGCTCGCCAAGCTCACGCCGTACCCGGTCGACGACAACGGCTTCATGATCGGCGCCGACACCCCGTACGCCCAGTCCCACCGCCACTACTCGCACCTGCTGATGGTGTACCCGCTCTACCTCGTCAACTGGGCCCAGCCCGAGAGCCGTGACCTGATCGCCAAGTCGGTGGCCCACTGGCACGCCCTGACCGGCGCCCACCGCGGCTACAGCTACACCGGCGCGGCCTCCATGTATGCGATGGCCGGGGACGGCGACACCGCGATCGGCTATCTGCGGAAGTTCTTCGACACCGGCACCCGCTACCCGTGCCGCCCCAACACCCACTACACCGAGGCCGGACCGGTCATCGAGACCCCGTTGTCCGCCTCGCAGTCGCTGCACGACATGTTCTGCCAGAGCTGGGGCGGGGTGGTCCGGGTCTTCCCGGGCGTGCCGACCGCGTGGCAGGACGTGACCCTGCACAACTTCCGTACGCAGGGCGCCTTCCTGGTCACCGCCGTCCGTAAGGCGGGGGAGACGCGGTTCATCCGGATCAGGAGCCTGGCGGGCGAGCCGCTGAAGCTCCGGCACGGACTCGAAGGGCGGCTCACCGTCCTCCTCGACGACGGCACCCCGGCCCGCACCCGGGACCTGGGCGGCGGCACCCTCGCCATCGACCTGCCCCGGGGCCGCGAGGTGCTCGTCCACTCCGGTTCCCGCCCCGACCTCGTCGTCGCGCCCGTCGCCGTCAGCGAACCGGGCCCGGCCTGGGGACTGCCGTAAAGGCGTAAGGCCACTCAACTGGGAGGGAAGACATGGCAGTTCCGATCAGAACGACGGTCGCCGGGGTCTGCGCGGGGTTGGTGGCGGCACTGTGTGTGGCGTCGCCCGCTCGCGCGGATCAGCGTGATCACGCGTGGGCCGTCTCCTCGGGAGCGCACGCGCCCCGCGCCCAGGTGACCCTGGACGGCACCACGGGCACCCTGAACCTCGCGGTGTCCCGGGACGGCCGTACGGTCATCGAGCCGTCGCCCGTCGGCATCGTCACCGAACAGGCCGACCTTTCAAAGGGGTTGCGCTTCCTGCACCGCAAGGACCGTACGGTGGACGAGCGTTACCGCGCCAAGTCGGGCAAACGGCTGGACCGCCGGGTTCACATGAAGGAGTCCTGGCTGTCCTTCGCCGGTGCGTCCGGCGCCCGGGTCGACCTCGTCGTGCGGGCCTCCGCCGACGGCGTCGCCTACCGGTACGTCCTGCCCTCCGGAGCGGGCGACGTACTCGGCGAGACCTCCGCCTTCAACCTTCCGGCCACCGCGAGCGCGTGGCTCGGGACCTACCGGGTCGACAACGAGGGGCAGTTCGCGCAGTACACCGCCGCCTCCGCGCCCACCGGCGAGTACTCCGACCAGGCGCTCTTCGCGACCGACGGCGGCTACACCCTGCTCGCCGAGTCCGACCTCACCGGCGCCTACTCCGGTGCCCGCCTCGCCCACACCCAGGGCACCGGCACCTACCGGATCAAGCTCGCCGACGAACGCGTCGCCGCCGACGGGCCGGTGACGACACCCTGGCGGGCCATAATCGCCGGCGACCTCGCCACCGTCACCCGCTCCACCTTCACCGACGACCTCGCCCCGGCCTCCAAGGTCCGGGACACCTCCTGGATCCGGCCCGGCACCGTCCTGTGGACCTGGCTCGCCGGCGGCAGGGAGGCCGGGCAGAGCCTCGCCGCGCAGAAGGCGTACGTCGACTACGCGGCCGAACGCGGCTGGCCCTACGAAGCCGTCGACGCGGGCTGGTACTTCAAGACCGACGAGTGGGACGTCACCGACCCGAACTGGCAGACCGACAGCTGGATGCCCGAACTCGTCGACCACGCACGCGCCAAGGGCGTCGGGATCATCGTCTGGATCCACCAGCGCGACCTCGACACCCCCGAGGAACGTGCCCAGTGGCTGCCGACCCTGGAGCGCTGGGGCGTCAAGGGCGTGAAGATCGACTTCATGAACTCCGAGGCGCAGCCCATGCTCCAGTGGTACGACGCCATCCTCGCGGAGACCGCCGCCCACCACCTGATGGTCGACTTCCACGGCTCCACGATCCCCAAGGGCATCCAGCGCACCTGGCCGCAGGTCATGACCCTGGAGGGCATCGCCGGCGAGGAGAAGCGCACCAACACCGCGGCCCACCTCACCACCCTGCCCTTCACTCGCAACGTCATCGGCTCCGCCGACTTCACCCCCGGCGCCTTCCAGCGGGTCGGGCTGCGCCCCAACTCCGACGCGGCGGAGGTCGGGTTGAGCGTGCTGTACGAGTCCGGCTTCCAGATGTTCGCCGGCACGCCCGCCTCGTACGACGAACGGCCGCTCGCCCGCGCCTACTTCGACCAGGTCCCGGCAGCCTGGGACGACACGAGGCTGCTCTCCGGACAGCCCGGCCAGGAGGCCGTGCTCGCCCGCCGCAGCGGCGACCGGTGGTTCCTGGGCGGGGTGTACGCGGGAGCCGCGCGCACGGCCGAGGTCCCGTTGTCGATCGGGCCGGGGCGGTGGCTGGTGGAGACGGTCCGCGACGGCGCGCCCGGTCTCGTCCAGGACCGCCAAGTGGTGCGGGGCGGTGCGGAGTTGAGCGTCGACGTCGTGGCCAACGGCGGCTTCGCCGGGATCGCCTGCCCGTGGCGACCCGGCCTGACCACCTGCTACCGGTGACCTGACATGGGAGGCCGGACGTTCCGGTCCGGCCTCCCTGCGGTGACTTGCTCGCTAGTCTGCTCCCGGAGGTGGTCAAGTGGCCCCGGGAGCAGACGAGTTGAGAACGCCCACGACGGTCGTGGTGATCGGCGCGGGACCGGCCGGCATGACCCTCGCCAAGCTGCTGCAGAGCAGCGGCGTCGACTGTGTCGTCCTGGAGCGCCGGAGCCGGGAGTACGTGGCACAGCGCCAGCGCGCCGGGATCGTCGAGGCGCGTGCCGTGCGGATGTTCGAGAAGTGGGGGCTGGCCGACCGGGTCCTCGGGGGACCGCCGTACGCCGGAATCCTGGAGTTCCGGATGGACGGCGAACGGCACCTGGTGTCCGACGTCGACGGAGCCGGCCCGCCGGCCCGGCTCTGCCCCCAGCAGGTGCTGGTCCAGAAGCTGATCGCCGCCTACCTCGCCGACGGCGGTGACCTGCGGTTCGAGGCGCTCGACATCTCCCTGCACGACCTCACCGGCGACCGCCCCACCGTCCGCTACCGAGGCGCCGACGGCACCCTCCACGCCGTCGAGTGCGCCTTCGTCGCCGGATGCGACGGCGACCGAGGGGTGAGCCGCACCGCCGTCCCCGCCGGGGCCCTCACCGCCCACGCCTTCGACCACGGCGTCGGCTGGCTCACCGTCCTCGCCGACGCCCCGCCCCCGACCCACCCGCTCTTCGGCATCAGCGACGACGGACTCGCTGCCCACTTCCCCCGCGGCCCGCACAGCAGCCGCTACTACCTCCAGTGCCCGCCCGACGACGACCCCGCCGCCTGGCCCGACTCCCGCGTCTGGGACGCCCTGCGCACCCGGCTCGCCGACCCCGGCCTGATCGCCGGCCCGATCACCGACCGCGAGCACTTCCGGCTCCGCAGCCTCGTCCACGACCCCATGCAGTACGGACGGCTCTTCCTCGTCGGCGACGCGGCCCACATCGTGTCCCCCATGGGCGGCAAGGGCATGAACCTCGCCCTGTACGACGCCGACGTCCTCGCCCGGGCTGTACGGGACTTCGTCCGGAAGGACGACGAGTCCGGCCTGCGCGACTACTCGCGCCGGTGTCTGCGCCGGGTCTGGAGCGACCAGGAATTCTCCCACTGGCTCACCCGGACCCTGCACGACGCGGGCGACGCCACCGCCCGCGGCCCCTTCCACCGCCACCTGGCCCGCGCCCGCCTCGACCGGCTCTTCACCTCCCCGGCCGCGGGCGGCGCCTTCGCCGAACTGATGACGGGCATCGACTTCGGCGAGAACGGCAACCTTTCCGCGAGCGGCGTCGACTGACGATCGGAAGCACTCCGTACGTACCTGTCTGTACCTCCGTACCGGAGTCCCGCTCGAACGACGCAAGGACTGACCAGTGGCATCCCGTTCCCACCGCTCACCCTCCGGCAGACGACCCACCGCGCTGGCCTCCGCGCTCGCCGTGGCGGTCGCCGCGCTCGTCGTGGCTCTGGTCTTGGCGTTCCTCCCCGACCGGGGCAGCGACGCGGACCCGACCGCGGCGACGCCCGCGGCCGGTACGCAGGTCACGGCGTCGCCCTCCGCGGAGAAGACGCCGTCGAAGAGCGCCTCCCCGAGCGCGTCGGCGAGCGCGGGCAAGTCGCCTTCGGCCTCCGCCACCGCCTCGGCTTCCGCTGCCGCGCGGAAGACACCGACGCGGCGGGCAGCCGCGACGAGCGCGGCCCACCAGGCCGCCGCCGGTGCCCCGTTGGCGGGACGGATCAAACCCGGCGTCACCTACGACGGGGTCGCCACCTTCTACGACGTCGGCAACGGCGACGGCGCCTGTCTCTACGGCCCCACCAGCGACACCATGACCGCGGCGATGAACACCGCCGACTACGAGACGGCGAAGGCCTGCGGGGCCTACATCCTCGTCCACTCGGGCGGTGCCTCCGTCACCGTCCGCATCACCAACGAGTGCCCCGCCCCCTGCGCACCGGGCCAACTCGACCTGAGCCCCCAGGCCTTCGCAAAGCTCGCCGACCCCACGCGGGGCCAGATACCGATCACCTGGAGCCTGCTCAGCCCCAGCACCTCCGACACGATCTCGATCCGCTACAAGACCGGGTCGAGCCAGTACTGGTGCGGGATCCAGGCGATCGGCCACCGCAATCCGCTCGCCCGCCTGGAAGTCAGGACCGGCAGCGGCTGGCTCCAGCTGACCCGCGAGAAATTCAACTACTTCCTCTCCGAGCAGGGGAGCGGATGCGGTGGCGACATCAGGCTCACCGATATCTACGGTGAGCAGGTGCAGATCAGCGGGATCGGTGTGAAGCCGGACGTCGTGCAGTCCACACGGGTGCAGTTCGCCCAGCACTGACCTGTCAGTTCATGACCGCGCAGGCTTCCCGGAAGGCGTCGTGCGCCTCACTGTATTTCCGGACGGCGAGAAGGAACATCGCGCGGTCGGTGAGGGCTTGGCCGAGTACCTCCTTGGAGAGACCGCGCGCGAGGTCGACGCCCTCGTCGAAGATCGGGCGCAGTGGTTCTTCGATGCGCCGGCTGCGGTGTTCGGCGTGAATGGCCGAACGGATGGTGAATCGCCGGTGAAGGGCGACCAGTTCGGAGCGGGAGGACTCGGACCGCGCCGACTCCCTCAGTGCGGCGATTTGTTCCTGGAGATCCGACAGACCCTGGAAATAGGACTGTTGGATGTCGGGAGACCACTGGAGGAATGCCGTTCCGAACGCCGGACCGGGAGCGGTCGCCGACGGCACGGGTTCCGCCGTACGACCGGACAGGGCGAACAGAGTGGTCCACCAGGCGTGGATGTTGCTGGGGTTGCGGCGCTCGCCGGTTGCGCTCAGTTCGGTGAGTACCGCGAGCGCCTCACGCCGTGTCTCGCACGCCTCGGCCCCGTGTCCCGCGGCGTCCAGCATTCCGGCGTGATGGACGAGCGTCCGCGTGAGGACGGCCAGGGCTCCGCGACCCGAGTCGAAGCCGGCCCGTGTGGTGTCCAGGAGTTCGGTGAACGCCTTGAGGGCGTCCTCCGGGCGCCCTGCGGCGTCGAGTTCGGCCGCCCACCGGACCATGGGCCAGAAATAGTTGCTGTCCGGCCCCTCCTCCCGGGTGGCCTCGACCGCCCTTTCGCAGAGTTCCACGGCCTCGGCATGCCGCCCCTCTTCGGCCAACACCACCGAAAGCCGGGACTGCCCGTAGACGGGACTGCCCACGTGCCCGCGCCGGAATCCCTGCCGCCCGGCCTCGGCCGCCTCCTCGCTCACCGCCAATCCCTCGGCACGGCGGCCGGCTTCGAACAATTTGCGTGCGTAGGAATCCAGCGCGCGGACGAGTAGATCCGTACTCTTCGGTTCTCCGGCGTCGATACGGCGTGCCGTCTCCGCGGCCTCCGTGTGGAACGCCAGCTGGATGTCCGGACGGTTCCGGATCTCCATTGCGTACGCAGAGGAGAGCAAGGCCTCGGTCAGCTTCGGAAGGTAGGTCAGCGGACTGACGACGGAAAGCACCCGATATGCCTCGACCAGTTTGTGGGTCTCCAGCCGGCCCGATCCCAGAAGGAACGTCCGAGCCATCAACACCGCGTCCTGATCGACCTTTTCTGCGTGATCCATGACGGAGATTCTGAGTTCCGGGACAACTGCCGGACAAGGGATACGAGTTGTGTCATCAGTCCTACGAAAACGCCGTCTGACCTGTCATGATGGTGATGGTCGCACTTCTCGGCGGACCGGGCCCCGTGGCCGAACTCCCCGGCACCCGACATCATCGCCCCCATGGGACTCTCCACAGCCTTCACGCGGATGTTCGGCGTACGCCACCCGATCGCCCTCGCACCCATGGGCGGAACGGCGGGCGGAGCCTTGGCGGCCGCCGTCTCCCGCGGCGGCGGGCTCGGGTTGGTGGGCGTGGGTGGCGGGGACCGCGAGCTGCTGGACCGGGAGTTGCCGCTGGTCGCGGAGTCCGGCATGCCGTGGGGCGTGGGGTTCCAGAGCTGGGCGGCGAGTGTGCGCGCGGTCGAGCGGGCCCTGGAGTTCCGGCCCGCCGCGGTGATGCTGTCCTTCGGGGACCCCGGCCCGTTCGTCGGGCGGATCCGCGAGGCCGAGGTGGCGCTCGTCATCCAGGTCACCGGCATCGAGGAGGCGAGGCAGGCGGTGGACCTGGGCGCCGACGTGATCGTGGCCCAGGGGACCGAGAGCGGTGGCCATGGTGCTCGGCATGGGATGTCGACCCTGCCGTTCGTGCCGATGGTGGTCGATCTGGCGGGACCGGTGCCGGTGCTGGCGGCCGGGGGGATCGGTGACGGACGGGGCGTGGCCGCGGCGCTGGCGTTGGGGGCGGCGGGCGCGCTCGTCGGCACCCGCTTCCAGGCCACGGCGGAGTCCCTGGTGGACCCCGAGAGCGCCCGGCTGATCGAGGCGGGGGAGGGACAGGACACCGAACGCAACCGGATCCTGGACATCGCGCGGGGCTCGCGCTGGCCCGCCGAGTACACGGCCCGCACGCTCGGACATCCGTACCTCGACCGGTGGCGGGGCCGGGAGGCCGACCTCACGGCGAGCCCTGCCGCCCGGGAGGCCTACCAGGCCGATGTGGCCCGCGGGGCGGTGCCGCCGCTGCCCGTCTGGGCCGGAGAAGCGGTCGGTCTCGTCAGGGGGCGGCCGCCGGCGGCGGAACTCGTCGAGGAACTGGCGGTACGGGCCGAGGAGGCGCTGAGCAGGGCGGGGCGGGGGTAAGCCGTGGGGTTCGGCGCGCTCGTGGGCCTCCACCCTTCGGTGGCCGGCGACGCTTCGGCACCGCGGACCGTGCGGACGGCCGACGGTGTCGTGAAGGGGCGTTGTCCACTCGCTCCACCGGGCACCCGTGCGGCGAAAGACCGACGTCACCTGCCATGAGGGCCGCGCGTCGGGGCAATTGCACGAGGCGGGCCGGGGCAGGTGCATGAGATCGTTGGCGCACCCGCTTGGGCTGAGACGCTTGGCTCACCCACTTGGGCTGAGACGCTTGTCCCACCCCTTCGAGCTGAGACGCTTGGCCCACCCGCTCCGCTGAGATCGTTTGGCCCACCCGCTCCGCAGACCCGCGGCACGGCATCCCGGGAGACCACCCCCACCATCATGAACGCGACCCGAACGACGCACGAAACGCCGCAGGACGGCTCCGCAGCCGAGGCACGGACCCTCGCCCGGATCGCCCTCCTCTGCCTGGCGGGGGCGGTCGTGGCCGTGATCGCCGCTGGGCAGTGGTTCACGCTCCTGCTGGGCCTGGCCGGCCTCGCCCTGGCCGGGGCGGGCCTGTGGTGGGCGCTGGCGCACCGGGGCGTGGCACGGCTGTGCGGCGCCGTGCTGGCACTGGGCGCGCCGGTGGCCGTCCTCGTCCTGTACGCGATCTCCGGCCTGTGGCTCTTCGCGGTGGCCGCCCTCGCGGCCTGGTTCACGGCGCTGGCCTGCGCCAGAAGCGCCCTGCGCCGCCTGCGCCGACCGCACGGCATGCACTCCCGCTCGGCCCGGCCGCCCCGCAGACCCGTGCTGATCATGAACCCCAGGTCGGGCGGCGGCAAGGTCGGCAAACACAGCCTGGTCGAGCGCGCCGAGGCCCTCGGCGCGCGGGTGATCCTGCTCGACCTGGAGAGCAGCCCGGACCCCGCCGAACTGGCCCGCCAGGCCCTCGCCGACGGTGCCGACCTGCTCGGTGTCGCCGGTGGCGACGGCACCCAGGCCCTGGTCGCGGGGGTGGCCGCCGCGCACGGTGTGCCGTTCATGGTGCTCTCCGCCGGTACCCGCAACCACTTCGCCATGGACCTCGGCCTGGACCGGGAGAACCCGGCGAGCGGCCTCGACGCCCTCACGGACGGGGTGGAGATCCGGGTCGACCTCGGTGACGTCGCCGGGCGGCCCTTCGTCAACACGGTCTCGTTCGGGGCGTACGCGGACATCGTGCAGAGCCCCGAGTACCGCGACGCCAAGGCGGTCACCGCGCTCGACCGGCTGCCGGACCTGCTGGCCGGGGACGCCGGAGCGCGGCTCGCGGCCACGGCTGACGAGGAGCGCCTCGACGCCCCGCAGGCGCTGCTCGTCAGCAACAACCCCTACATACTCACCGACCCCTTGGGCGCCGGACGCCGCCCACGCCTCGACGGCGGCGAACTCGGTGTGGTCGCCGTCCGGATCGAAGGTGCCGCGCAGGCCGCCGAGTTGGCGCTGCGGGGCGAACGGGCCAGCGGCATCACCTCGTTGACCTCGCGCCGCGTGGTCGTCGAGGCCGACGAGGAGACCATCCCGGTCGCCGTCGACGGCGAGGCGCTCCTCCTGCCCCAGCCCGTCGTGTGCACCGTACGACCGGGAGCGCTGCGCGTACGCGTGCCGCGGCACCGCCCGGGAGCGCCCTACGTCGCACCGTCCGTGGACTGGCGCCGAGTTGTCCGCCTCGCCCTCGACCGCACCCCCTTCCAGACCGCCGAGAAGACCGCCGAGAACCAGGAGCAGAGCAATGCTTGACCGACCGCAGCGGGAACAGGGCGCCCCCCGGGCGCTGTTGCGCGACCTCGCCGCCCTCGACCAGGCGCTGTACGAGGCCGTCACCGTCACCAAGACGCCCACGCTGGACTACGCTCTGCGGCGGCTGTCCGCCGCGGCGGACCACTCCAAGATCTCCTTCGCCGTCGCCGGGCTCCTCGCCCTGGCCCCCGGCCGCCCCCGCCGCGCCGCGGCCCTGGGCGTCGCCGCCATCGGAGTCGCCTCGGCGAGCGCGAACCTCCTGGGCAAGCGGCTGGTCCGCCGCCCGCGCCCGCACCGCGCCGAGGACTCACCCTTCCCGGGCCGCCACGTGCCGATGCCGGCCTCCGCGTCCTTCCCCTCCGGCCACACCGCCTCCGCCGTAGCCTTCGCCGCGGCCGTGGGTCCCGCGCTCCCCGCCGCCACGATCCCCCTCGGCCTGCTGGCCTGCGCGGTCGGCTACTCCCGCATCCACACGGGGGTGCACTACCCGGGGGACGTCATCGCGGGGGCGGTTCTGGGGACGGGCGCGGCGGCGGTGGTGCTGGCGGCGACGGGGCGGGAGGGCTGAGACGGGGGCGGCAGGCGGCCCGCGCCCGGGTGCCGACGGAGGGGACCCACGCTGCCGGTCGTCTCAGATCGGCGGGACCGGTTGCCGCTGCTGCACCTGCGCGAACACCCCGGTGTCCTGGCTCACTTCGGTCCCTACGGCGACACGGTGGCTCGGGTCTGTGACGGCGTCCGCGCGTGCTCGTGACCCGCGGGAGCCTACGGTGTCCTGGGCTCGCCCGGCTTCACGCCAGGCCCCGGCGCATGGCGTCCGCCACGAGTTCACCGATCAGGACGGCCGTCGCCGCCGGCCCCCGCAACGGCGGCGTCGGCAGGATCGACGTGTCCGCCACCCGCAGGCCGGTGACGCCGTGCACCCGCCCGTACCGGTCGACGGCGTCGCCCAGCGGAACCGTGCCGCAGGTGTGGTGGGACGTGCCGAGGTGTACGGCCACCCAGTCGTCCAACGCCGCATCGTCGCCCAGCACTTCGGGCCCCGGCTCCAGCAACCCCGCCCCGATTTCGGCGAAGGCGCTCCCGGCGACCAGCGCGGCCGTCGTACGGACCACCTCGCGCAGTCGGCGTCTGTCGGCGGGCGTGCGGAGATAGCCGTAGTCGATCCGCGGCGGGACCGTCGGGTCGGCGGAGACGGTCGTGAGGCGCCCGGTCGACCGCGGTGAGAGGTCCGACACGAGGAACCCCCAGGGCGCGCCCGGCACGTACACCGTCCCGGCCACCAACCCGGCCAGGGGGACGAGCGATTGGAGGATCTCCAGGTCGCCGGAGGCGTGCGCGCCCTCGGACGACGGCAGGTGCAGGACGCCGCCGAGCCAGGAGTCGGTGGGTGGGTCCAGTTCGCGGTGCGGCCTCCATTCCAGGGCCAGTTGGGGATGATCGCCGAAGTGGGCTCCCACAGAAGGGAGATCGACCGTGATGGGAAGGCCGAGGTCGGCGACCAGAGCCCCCGGACCGATACCGGAGAGGTGCAGCAGATGGGGCGAGGCGAACGCCCCGGCGCAGAGCACGACTTCGCCCGCCGTGAGGGTCGTACGACGTCCGGCCTCTTCGACGACGACACCGGTGGCTCGCCCGCGCCACACAACGACCCGCACCACCGAACAGCCGCCCCGGACCGTGATGTTGGGACGGTCGCGTGCGTAGCCGATGCCCGTGTTCACCCGCACCCCGTCCACAGCGTTGGATGGCACCGGGCCGAACCCCGGAGCACCCTGCGCGTTCTTGTCCGGCTCCTCGGGAAAGCCCAACTGCCGTGCCGCCGCCCGGAAGGCGGCCGCCGCCGGGTGCTTAAGCTCCGTACGCCAGACCGGGATCGGCCCCTCCCCGCCGTGCAGATCGTCGGACCCGTGGTCGAGATCGTTCTCCAGACGGCGCATCAGCGGAAGCACGCGGTCGTACGACCACGCCGCGCCGCCCGCCACCGCCCACCGGTCGAAGTCCTCGCGCCGGGCTCGCACGAAGTAACCGCCGTTGACGGCGGTCGACCCCCCGAGGAAGCGGCCCCGGGGCACGGAGTACGGCCGGTCGGGCGTGAGGTGCACGGCGTAGGAGCGCACCGCCCGATGCCTGGGCCGGGCGCCGGGGACGAGCCGGGCGTCGAGCAGGTCGGGACCGAAGTCGGCAGGCCGGCGCGGCACCGGTCCCGCCTCCAGCAGCAGCACCTGCCGGTCGGCGTCCTCGCCGAGGCGTGCCGCGAGGGCCGCGCCTGCGGCACCGGCCCCGACCACGATGACATCCGGACGGCGGCTTGCAGGAGAACCCATGGCCACCGCCCTCTTCCTTTTTGGCACTTGGTGTCATTACTCTCCGAGCAGCGTAACGGAAGGTTCCGTCACCGAGGAGGTCCCATGAACGAGCTCCAGCCCACCGTCGAGGCCCCGCAGGACGAGGCTTCCGCCCCCGAACCGCTGATCGAGGCCGACGACCTGATCGAAGAGGTCTCCATCGACGGCATGTGCGGCGTCTACTGACCGGCCCGACGGTCATGCCGACGATGGACCTAGACCGCGGATGGGACCTGCACCCACAGGTCTCGGTGCGCCCGGAACCGTTCGGTGCGCTGCTCTACCACTTCGGCACCCGCAAGCTCTCGTTCCTGAAGGACCGCCGTCTGCTCGCGGTCGTCCAGTCGCTCGCGGACGCGCCCACCGCCCGGTCCGCCTGTCTGTCCGCCGGTGTCGACGAGAGTGAACTCCCGCGCTACGAGCGGGCGTTGACCGCACTCGCCGACTCCTCGATGGTCGTGGGAAGGGCCCTGTGACCACCCAGCATCCGACCCGCCTGGTCGATCTCTTCGAGCTCGGTCTCGACGCGCCGATCTGCCTGACCTGGGAACTCACCTACGCCTGCAACCTCTCCTGCGCCCACTGCCTCTCCAGCTCCGGCCGCCGTGACCCGCGCGAGCTGTCCACCGCCGAGGCCAAGGCCGTCATCGACGAACTGGAGGCCATGCAGGTCTTCTACGTCAACATCGGCGGCGGCGAGCCCACGGTCCGCCCCGACTTCTGGGAACTCCTCGACCACGCCACGAGCCACCACGTCGGCGTGAAGTTCTCCACCAACGGCGTCCGTATCACCCCCGAGGCCGCCGAACGCCTCGCCCGCAACGACTACGTGGACGTCCAGATCTCCCTCGACGGCGCCACGGCGGACGTCAACGACGCGGTGCGCGGGGCGGGTTCGTACGCCACCGCGATCCGCGCCATGGAGAACCTCGCCGCGGCCGGGATGAAGAACTTCAAGCTCTCCGTCGTCTGCACCCGCCACAACATCCCCCAGATGGACGCCTTCAAGACCCTCGCCGACCGCTACGGCGCCCAACTCCGCCTCACCCGGCTGCGCCCCTCCGGCCGCGGCGCCGACGTCTGGGACGAACTGCACCCCCTGCCCGCCCAGCAACGCGAGCTGTACGACTGGCTGGTGGCCCACGGCGACACCGTCCTGACCGGCGACTCCTTCTTCCACCTCGCCGCTTTCGGCGAGGCCCTGCCCGGCCTCAACCTGTGCGGCGCCGGACGCGTGGTCTGCCTCATCGACCCCGTCGGGGACGTCTACGCCTGCCCCTTCGCCATCCACGAGGAGTTCTTCGCAGGCAACGTCCGCGAGGGCGGCTTCGCCCAGGTGTGGCGCGGCTCGGAGCTGTTCCAGCGGCTTCGCGTGCCGCAGAACGGGGGAGCGTGCAGCTCCTGCGCGTTCTATGACACCTGCAAGGGCGGCTGCATGGCCGCGAAGTTCTTCACCGGACTGCCGCTGGACGGGCCCGACCCCGAGTGCGTCCAGGGGTACGGCGAACAGCTGCTCGCCCAACGCCCCGCCGACCGCGGCCACTTGCCCAAGCCGGCCGTGGACCACTCGCACCGCACCACGCGTACCCAGCCCGTGGACGTGACCCTCGTACGCCGCCGCGAAGACCTCGACCGGACCCCGGTGAGCGACTGCGCGGAGCACCCGCTGGCCGGCATGCGCTTCTCGTAGGCCCTCGCCGAAGACTCGTAGGCCCTCACGAAAGAGACGTAGGGACATGCCCAGAAACCCATGGTTCGAGACGGTCGCCGAAGCCCAGCGCCGGGCGAAGAAGCAGCTGCCGAGCACGGTGTACGGCGCACTGGTGGCCGGCTCCGAGCGCGGCCGCACCCTCGACGACAACATCGGCGCGTTCGCCGAACTGGGCTTCGCTCCCCGGGTGGTCGGCCATCACGCCGAGCGTGACCTGTCGACGACCGTGATGGGTGTGGAGACGGCGATGCCGGTCGTCATCTCACCGACGGGTGTTCAGGCCGTACATCCCGACGGCGAAGTGGCCGTGGCCCGCGCCGCCGCGAACCGGGGCGTGATCATGGGCCTGAGTTCCTTCGCCAGCAAGCCGGTTGAGGAGGTGGCGGCGGCCAATCCGAACACCTTCTTCCAGCTGTACTGGAGCGGCACGCGCGAGACGATGGTCCAGCGCATGGACCGGGCCCGGGCCGCCGGTGCCAAAGCGCTGATCGTCACGCTCGACTGGTCCTTCTCCAACGGCCGCGACTGGGGCAGCCCGGCCATCCCGGAGAAGATCGACCTCAGGACCGCGGTCAGGTTCGCCCCCGACGTCCTGGTGCGGCCCGGCTGGCTCTGGAAGTTCGCGAGGACGGGACGGATCCCGGACCTGACGGCACCCAACCTCAAGCCGCCGGCCGGTCCGGCCCCCACCTTCTTCGGCGCCTACGGCGAGTGGATGCAGACCACACCCCCCACCTGGGACGACGTCAAGTGGCTGCGCGAGGAGTGGGGCGGCCCCTTCCTCCTCAAGGGCGTCAGCCGGGTCGACGACGCCAAGCGGGCCGTCGACGCGGGCGTCACCGCGCTCTCGGTGTCCAACCACGGCGGCAACAACCTCGACACCACACCGGCCAGCATCCGCATCCTGCCCTCGATCGCGCAGGCGGTCGGCGACGAGGTGGAGGTCCTGCTGGACGGCGGGGTGCGGCGCGGCGGCGACGTCACCAAGGCGCTCGCGCTCGGCGCCCGCGCCGTCCTGATCGGCCGCGCCTACCTCTGGGGCCTGGCCGCCAACGGCCAGGCCGGTGTGGAGAACGTCCTGGACATCCTGCGGGGTGGCCTCGACTCCGCGATCCTGGGCCTAGGTCGCGCCTCCGTCCACGACCTCGCACCCGACGACCTGGTCGTCCCGCCCGGCTTCACCCGCACACTCGGCGCCGTCTGACCATGGCCGACCTGGCGCACGAGGTGTGGCCCGCCCTCCCCACCCGCCCCCTGGTCCTGGTCCCGGTCGGCTCGACGGAACAGCACGGCCCGCATCTGCCGCTGGACACGGACAGCGTGATCGCCCGGGCCGTCGCCGACCACGCGTCACGGCTGCTGCCCGGCGAGGTGCTCGTGGCGCCGACCCTCTCCTACGGCGCCAGCGGAGAACACGCGCACTTCCCGGGCACTGTCTCCATCGGCCACGAGGCCCTGTCCACGGTCCTCGTGGAGCTGGTGCGCTCACTGTCCTTGTGGGCGGGGCAAGTTGTGTTCGTCAACGGCCACGGCGGCAATGCGGCGACGCTGGACAGGGCCGTCGCGCAACTCCGTGCGGAGGGGCACGAGGTCGCCTGGACCGGCTGCGGGGTACCGGGCGGCGACGCCCATGCCGGTCGTACGGAGACGTCGTTGATGTTGCACCTGGCGCCCCGGTCCGTACGGCTGGACGCGGCCGTCGCCGGTGACACCCGGCCGATCGCGGCCCTCATGCCCGACCTGGTCGCCCACGGAGTCCGGGCCGTGTCCCCTTCCGGCGTGCTGGGCGACCCGGCCGGAGCTTCGGCAGCGGAGGGCCGCCGACTGCTGGACCGGATGGTGGCGCGCACGGTCCGCCGTATCTGCGGCGACACCGTGGACGGGCAAGGACGGCTCGTGGAGCCGTCGTTCCGGGGAAGCGAGGCATGATGCCCCTCCCGCACGGATTCGTCGTCACCCTCGACCGCCACACCCGTGTCCTCGACGACGGCCGGGCCCTGCTCGGTGGCTTCCCCACCCGCCTGCTCCGCCTCACCCCGCGCGCCCGCCCCCTCCTGACCGGCAGGACCCTGCGCGTGACCGACCGCGCGAGCGCCGTCCTGGCCGACCGCCTGCTGGAGCACGGCATGGCCAACCCGGTCGTCGAGGAACTCCCGCCCTGCCCCGACCCGCGGTACACCGTCGTCATCCCGGTGCGCGACCGCGCCCGCCCCCTCGACCGCCTGCTCACTGCCCTCGGCACGGACATCCCGGTGATCGTCGTCGACGACGCCTCGCACCACCCCGAGGACGTGGCCGCCGTAGCCGCGAAACACGGTGCGCGCCTGGTCGCCCTGCCGGTGAACCTCGGTCCTGCCGGCGCCCGCAACGCGGGACTACGACAGGTCACCACGCCCTACGTCGTCTTCGCCGACTCCGACATCGTCCTGGCCCCCGCCACGGTCACCACCCTGCTCGCCCACTTCGCCGACCCCCGCGTCGCCATGGCCGTACCCCGCATCACGGGCCTGCCGACGACCGACCCGACCTGGATCGGCCGGTACGAAGACGTCCGCTCCTCCCTCGACCTCGGCCGCTACCCGGCCGCCGTACGCCCCGGCACCCCCGTCTCCTGGGCGAGCACGGCGTGTGTCGTGGCCCGTGTCGACGCGCTCAAGGACGGCTTCGACGAGCGGATGCGCGTCGGTGAGGACGTCGACCTGTGCTGGCGGCTGATCGCAAACGGCCGGCGCGTCCGCTACGAACCGGCCGTCGAGGCCGCCCACGAACACCGGGTGCGGCTCGACGACTGGTTCCTGCGCAAGGCGGTCTACGGCACCGGCGCGGGCCCCCTGGCCCGCCGCCACCCCGAGTCCATCGCCCCCGTGGTGTTCGCCCCCTGGAGCGCGGCTCTGGCCATGACCCTGCTGGCCCAGCGGCGCTGGTCGGTACCGGTCGCCGCGGCGGTCCTCGGCGTCACCACGACCCGCATCGCCCGGAAACTGGACGGCACGGCACACCCGTACCGCCTGGCCGTACGCCTCACCGCGAACGGCACCGTCAGCGCCCTCAGCCAGACCTCCGCGCTCCTGACCCGGCACTGGTGGCCCCTCACCGCCGTCGGCTCGACGTTCTCGCCCCGCGTCCGCAGAGCCGCGGCCCTCGCCGCACTCGCCGACATCGCCCTCGAACACCGCAAGGACCGAGCGACCTGCGAAGCCCGGAAGGAGATGCAACCCCTCGACCCGCTCCGCTACGGCATCGCCCGCCGCCTCGACGACATGGCCTACGGCGCCGGCGTGTGGCTCTCCGCGATCCGGGGCCGGTCCACCAGAGCCCTGCGTCCGCGGATCGTGCGCGGGCGGGGGAGTCAGTAGCGGCCGAAACCGGCGGTCAGCTCACGCATGGCCGCGTCCAGCAGTCGGCCCAGATCCGCGTCGGTCTCCATGAGCCAGTGCTCGTACGCGGCGATACAGGTCGCGAGGACGGCGTGCCCGACCAGCCGGGGCAGCATCGCGGAGTCGGGCTGGCCGGTGCGGGTCGCCGCGTACCGCGTGACGACCTCCCGCCAGGACGCGTACCGCAGCGTCGAGTCCGCCTGCAAGGTCGGCACCCGAAGGATGAGCTCCATGCGCTGCCGGTGCCAGGGCACCTCGGCCGGGTCGAAACGGTTGAACTCGACCACGGCATGGCGCAGCGCGTCCATCATCGACGTGCCCGGATCGGCCTCCGCGAGCAGGCCCTCCAGCCGGACGAGCTGCTCCTCGAAGTCGCCCCAGACGAGATCGTTCTTCGAGGCGAAGTACCGGAAGAAGGTACGGCGCCCGATGCCCGCCGCCGCGGCGATGTCGTCGACGGTGGTCCCGTCGAACCCCTGCCGCGCGAACAGTTCGAACCCGAGGCGCTCCAGCGCACTGCGGGAACTGACGGGCGGACGTCCCGCCCGCACGACCGCTCTCTTTCCTGACTGCCCCGCCATCCGGCCGATGCTATCGCGGAGCCCCGGTCGGAATGGTTGAACAAGCGCTGGTCAAGACTTGTAAATGAACGCTTGTGCGCTTTTGGGGCGAGCCGGATCATTGGCCGAATCCCCGCTTGCACATCAGCCCGCAGGAGCCCCGGTGACCGTTGGCCAACTGACCTCAGACCCCGCCGACACACCGGCAGCCGCCCTCGTCGAACGGCAGAAACTGCGCAAGCACTTCGGCCGCTTCGACATCCTCTTCTTCCTCCTGTGCACGATCGTCGGCGTCGACACCATCGGCACCGTGGCCTCCTCCGGCGCCGAGGCGTTCACCTGGCTCATCGTCCTGGCCGCCGTCTTCTTCGTGCCCTCCGCGCTGCTGATCGCCGAACTCGGCGCCGCCTTCCCCGAGGAGGGCGGTCCGTACATCTGGACCAGCCGGGCCTTCGGCCGCCTGGCCGGCGCGGTGAACAACTTCCTGTACTGGATCACCAACCCGGTCTGGCTCGGCGGCACCCTCGCCGTCTCCGCCGCCACCGCCTTCACGACCTTCTTCAATGACGGCAAGGACCTCAGCACGCCCGCCTTCTACGTCTTCACCCTCGTCTTCGTCTGGGTGGGCGTCCTCGCCGCGATCCTCTCCTTCGACGTCGGCAAGTGGATCCCCACGATCGGCGCGTGGAGCCGCTTCCTGCTGCTCGGCCTGTTCACCGTCACGGTCGTGGTCTACGGCGTCCGGCACGGCCTGCACGGATTCGGGCTGGGCGACTTCTCCCCGACGTACGCGGGCTTCGTCGGCCTGGTGCCCGTCCTGATGTTCAACTACGTCGGCTTCGAACTGCCCAACACCGCGGGCGACGAGATGACCGACGCCCAGAAGGACGTCCCCTTCGCCATCTTCCGCAGCGCCCTCTTCTCCGTCCTCCTCTACGCGCTGCCCATCCTCGGCATCCTGCTCGTCCTGCCGGTCAAGGCCATCACCGGCCTCGGCGGCTTCATCGACGCGATCCGCCAGGTCTTCACCGTGTACGGCGGCCATGTCGCCGCCGACGGCACCGCCACGCTGAGCGGCGCGGGCAGCCTCCTCGGGGACTTCGCCGCGATCCTGTTCATCCTCACGGTGCTCTCCTCCGGCGTCACCTGGGTCATGGGCTCCGACCGCGCCCTCGCCGTCTCCGGCTACGACGGTGCCGCGCCCCGCTTCCTCGGCGTCATCTCCAGCCGCTTCGGCACCCCGGTGCGCGTCAACATCCTGAGCGGGCTGGTCTCCACCGTCGTCCTCGTCCTGGCCCACCAGCTCACCAACGGCAGCGCGGCCAAGCTCTTCGGCGCGGTGCTCGGCCTCGCCGTCTCCACCACGCTCGTCAGCTACCTGGGCATCTTCCCGGCGCTGGCGGTGCTGCGGCGCAAGGCGCCGGAGGTCCACCGGCCGTACAGGGCGCCCTTCCCGCGCACCATCAGCACGGTGCTCACCCTGCTCATCCTGTTCGCCAGCGTGCAGCTGATCGCGCCCGGCCTCGGCGACCACTGGTTCGGCGCCGACTACGCGCCGGACGGCTGGACCCACGCCGAGCGCTGGAAGTACCTGCTGACGGAGGCCGTACCGCTCGTCGGCTTCATGCTTCTCGGGGTGCTGTTCTGGGCCCTGGGCAAGCCCACCCGCACGGCGGGTCAGGCCTCCACGAAGGACGACACGGGTGTCCGGTCCGCCCGGAAGCACGCCACCGGCCAGTAGCCCTCCACGTAGTAGTCACCGCTGGTGTCGTCGAAGTGGATCTCGAAGTCGCCGGTCCGGTACATCACCAGACCGTTCGGCTCCAGCGACCCCAGATAGTGCTCCCTCAGCTCCGGGGACTCGGTGCCGTCCGCGCCCTCCTTCCACAGGAACTCCCGGCCGGCCCGTTCGATCGAGGCGAAGTCGGTCACCAAGTCCCTTGTCCGGGGCAGGAGTTCGGTGACCCTGTCGACATCGGCGCCGTCGAACGACAGCCACAGCGACAGGTCGCCGACGGTGACCGTGGCCGAGTACTCCGACGTGCTCTCGTCGAACGGGATCGTGCCGAGCACAGGATCGGAGACCGGGGGAGTGCGCTCGGGCTCCGGGTTCCGGTCGGGCAGCAACGGCGTCGCGGTGAACGCCTCGTCCAGCTGGGCCTCGTAGAGCGGATTGCACTCCGCGAACAGCAGCTTGACGTGCGAGGAGAACTGCCAGGGCGTGGCCCGTACGGTCCGTCCGTCGGTGGCCCGGACCACGAAGTGCCGTGCGTCGTGGCCGATGTGCTCCACCCGGAACGAGCGGGGCAGCGACACCAGCGACACACTTCCGCCACCGGAGGATCCGATCTGCGCCAGCTCCGCCTCCTGGCCGCCGTCCGGCCCGGCGGCGACGCGGAAGACGCTCGACAACTCCTCGGCGACACACAGCGCGTGCGCCCCCTGCCGCAGCGTCTCCAGACTCGCGCCATCCCCGCGCAGCGCACCGGCGAAGACGTCCAGATCGAACACGAGGGCCTCCTACGACGAGACGTGAGGCGCCGATTGTCACCTGCCCTCGGACGGGAGCTTGCACCGGGGGCACTACGGCGGCCGTGCGCGCAGCGCGTCGCCCACGCCAGCCCTCCGGCGGCCCACCGCTTGAGATGACCGGCGGGCGGCCCGACAGTGGGATGCATGAGCCGCCACCGACGCCCCTCACGCAGAGCGCCGTGGATCGTGGGCGGGGCCGTCTTCCTCACGGCGGGCGGCCTCGGCATCTGGGCGCTCACGGCGTCGGACGACGGTGCGCCCCGACCCGAGCCGTCGGTCTCGAGCATCCTGTCCCTGCCCACCTTCGCGGTGCCGACCACCACGACGGCCGCCCCGAAGACCTCCGGCACACCGCCCCCGACCCCCTCGAAGACCGCGCACCCCTCACCGACGGCGACCTCGGAACCCCCGGCACGGCCCAGCGACCGTACGACGCCCAGGCGCACGTCCTCGGGGGAGCCGACCTCGGCCGCGCCGCGGACGTCATCCGCCCCGCGGACCTCTTCGGTGCCACGGACGTCATCCGCCCCGCCACCGTCCACGACGCCCGCCCCGTCCACACCTTCCGTGAGCAGCCCGCCGACGACGGCCGCCACCACCTGGTACACGTCAGCGGCGGCGGAGGAGGCCGCCCGGCGCATGGCCGCCGCGGCCACGGTCGGCGATCCGGCGTGCTCGCTGGCGTCGAAGGGCGACCCCGACCCCTCGCTGGTCCCCCAGGTCCCCCGGATCGGAGTGGGCACCTTCGACGGCTACTGGTGCCTGATCTGGTAACAGGCACCGGCGTGTGACGCAGGCCATATCCCCGAGGGCCCGATCTTGGAATGCGCGGCCCGGATACGCTGCTGCACTTGCTGTGGGCCTTCCCTGCCTTGGGGGCGTACCGGGCGATGGCGGCCGGGCGCGACCGGCCACCGGAGCGGGACGGCATCGTCTCCCGCCGCTCCGCCGCTTCCGCTCACCCCCTCCGAAAGGTTCCGCCGCTCCATGCCTCTGGCCCTGCTGTCCCTCGCCCTCGTCGCGTTCGGCATCGGCACGACCGAGTTCGCCACCATGGGACTGCTTCCCCAGATCGCCGACAGCCTCGGCGTGTCCGTCCCGCAAGCCGGCAACGTCGTCTCCGCCTACGCGCTCGGCGTCGTCGTCGGCGCTCCCGTCCTCACGGGGCTCGGCGCCCGCATCCCCCACAAGCGCCTCCTGCTCCTGCTGTCAGGACTCTTCGTGATCGGCAACGTCGCGTCCGCGCTCGCCCCGAACTTCGGTCTGCTGTTCGCCGCACGTTTCCTGGCCGGGCTGCCGCACGGCGCGCTGTTCGGCGTGGGCGCCGTCGTGGCCTCCCGGCTGGTCGGCCCCGAGCGGGCCGGAACCGCCGTGTCGCGGATGTTTCTCGGGCTGACCGTCGCCAACATCGTCGGCGTCCCGGCCGGGACCGCCCTCGGCCAGCAGCTGGGCTGGCGGTACGCCTACACCGCGGTCGCCGTCATCGGCCTCGTCGCCCTCGCCGCCCTGGCCGCCTTCGTCCCGCACCAGCCGCGCGGCCCCCAGGCGGGCATCCGCCACGAGCTGCGGGCCATGGCGAACAAGCAGGTCGCCATCGGACTGGCCACCGCCGTCGTCGGCTTCGGGGGATTCTTCGCGGTCTACAGCTACCTGGTGCCGATCCTGACGCACCTGACCGGTCTCGCCGACTCCTCGACCACCCTGGTCCTCGCCCTCTACGGCGTCGGCATGACCCTCGGGACACTGGTCGCGGGCCCGCTGACGGACCGCGCCCTGCGTCCCACGCTCTACGGCGGGCTCGCGCTGCTTCTGGCGTCGCTGGTGGCGTTCTACTTCGCGGTCCACAGCCTCGTGCCCGCGCTGGTGACGCTCGTCGTGATGGGCGCGGTGGGCGCCCTCGTCACCACGCCCGTGCAGATGCTGCTCATGGCCAAGGCGAAGGCCGCTCCCACGATGGCGGCGGCCTCCAACCACTCCGCCTTCAACCTCGCCAACGCGGGCGGGGCGTGGCTCGGCGGTCTCGCCATCTCGGCCGGCTGGGGCTGGGCTTCCCCGGCCCTCGTCGGCGCGGCCCTCGCGGCCGCGGGCCTCGGGCTGGCCCTCGTCGGCGGCGTCATGGACCGCGGCACCGGGAGCTCCGAGGTGATCACGGAGTCCAGGGGGAAGACCTCGGCACGCGCGCAGGGAGACGCGGTCGAACTGCACTAATGTCCTGTGCCATGACCGACGACTCCCTGCGCTCCGTCACCGTCAAGCGCACCAGCACCGGCCACTTCACCGCGACCAACGCGCGCGGCGGCACGATCGGCTTCGGCACCGGCTCCGAGGAGTTCACCCCGGTCGAACTCCTCCTCGCCGCGCTCGGCGGCTGCTCGGCGGTGGACGTCGACCTCGCCACGAGCAGGCACGCGGAACCCTCGACGTTCTCCGTCGAGGTGACCGGCAACAAGGTGAGCGACGAGCTGGGCAACCGGATGACCGACCTCGCGGTCACCTTCACCGTGACCTTCCCGGACGGCGAGGGCGCGGAGCGTGCCCGCACGATCCTCCCGAGGGCGATCAAGACCTCCCACGACCGCCTGTGCACGGTCAGCCGCACCATCGAGACCGGCACCCCGGTCACCGCGGCGCTCGAAGGAGAGTGACCGAAGACCCGCCCGCATACCCTGTCCCCGTGGCCCCCACCCGTCTGCGCCGCGTCGCCGTCCTCGTACTCGAAGGGGCGAAGCCGCTCGACGTCGGCATCCCCGCGCAGGTGTTCACCACCCGCGCGAGCATGCCGTACGAGGTCCGGTTGTGCGGTGCGGCCCCCGGCCTGGTGAGCGGCGGTGACGGGCTGTCGTACCACCTCGCCCACGGGCTGGAAGCGCTGGAGTGGGCGGAGCTGGTCTTCATCCCCGGCTACCGGTTCCCGGACCGTGAGGACCCGCCCCGGCCCGTCGTCGAGGCGTTGCGCGCCGCCCACGAGCGTGGCGCGCGCCTCGCCGCCATCTCCACCGGCGCCTTCGCGCTCGCCGCCACGGGCCTGCTCGACGGCCGCCGCGCCACCACCCACTGGCACTACTCCCGCGCCCTCGCCGCCAAGCACCCCCTCGTGAAGGTCGACGAGAACGTGCTCTTCGTCGACGAGGGCAGCGTCCTCACCTCGGCCGGCGCCGCCTCCGGCATCGACCTGTGCCTGCACATCCTGCGCGGCGACCTCGGAGTTGGCCGGTCTCGACCGCAAGGGCGCCATCGAGGAGGGCCCCGACGCGGTGCGCCGGGTCACCGGCAGCGGCCTGGCCGACGCGATGATCCTGATGGACGTCGAACTCGACGACGAGCGGCTGC
>NZ_JBEYVC010000154.1:0-25734 GCF_040643855.1 Streptomyces sp. NPDC047072
AGGGGCGCGGGGAACTGCGCGACCAGCCACGACGCACCCGCAGACGGCCGACTACCCTGCAACCCATGACCCCATCCGCCCCCGCCTACCGTCGGCTCAGTGTCGAGGAACGCCGCAGTCAGCTACTCGAAGCCGCCCTCACCCTCTTCGCGCACCGCGCGCCCGAAGACGTGTCCCTCGACGACGTGGCGGAAGCGGCCGGAGTCTCCCGGCCCCTCGTGTACCGGTACTTCCCCGGCGGCAAGCAGCAGCTCTACGAGGCCGCCCTCAGGTCCGCCGCCGAAGAGCTCCAGAACTGCTTCGACGAACCCCGCGAGGGACCCCTGCTCCAGAGGCTCTCCCGCGCCCTGGACCGTTACCTCGGCTTCGTCGACGAGCACGACGCCGGGTTCAGCGCCCTCCTCCAGGGCGGCAGCGTGGTCGAGACGTCCCGTACCACCGCCATCGTCGACGGCGTACGACGGAACGCGGCGGAGCACATCCTCAGCCACCTCGGCGTCACCGAACCCGGCCTGCGGCTCCGGATGACCGTACGGATGTGGATCACCGCGGTGGAGGCGGCCTCCCTGATCTGGCTCGACGAGGGCAAGCAGCCCCCCGTGGACGAGCTGCGCGACTGGCTCGTCGAGCAGTTCGTCGCCGTGCTCAGCGTCACCGCGAACCGTGATCCGCAGACGGCCGCGCTGGTCACGGCCCTCGCGGCGGATGGCTGAGACTGGTGCCGTGAAGAGCGAAGAGACCCCCTTCGAGGGCGGGCCCATGGACGGCCGTGTGCTGCCCGTCCTGCTGGGACCGACGGGTCACCCCCCGAAGACGTACCGCATCCCCGTCCCCGGCGCGGACGGCGGTCCGCCCACCGTGCTGGTGTACCGGCGGGTGCCGAGGGGTCACACCAGGCTGGGCATCCAGCGCGGGTGGAAGTACGCGTACGACCCCGACGGCCCGCCCAAGGACCGGCTGAAGTGGCCCTGGTCCAAGCCGGACAAGCCGGGTGACACCGACGGGTGACGACGTTGCGCCGAACCGCCCACACCCCGCGCGCGAAAACGCGCCCACCGTCTGATGCTCGCCGTGCGGAGCGGACCGACCGCGCCGCGCGGGAGGTGATGGTGTGTCAGGGAGGCTTCTGCGGCTGGTGTGTACGGCGGCGCTCGCGGCCGGCACCGTCCTCGCCGCCCCGCTGCCCGCGACGGCCGTACCGGAACCCGAGCCGCGCGAGCGTTCCGTCTCCGATCTGCTGACGGACCTTCAGCGGCTGTACCGGGAGGCCGAGAAGGCCACCGAGACCTACAACGCCACCGCGGAGAAGCTGAAGGCCAAGCGCGCGGAGGCGGCCCGTCTGGACGGCGCGCTCTCCCGGGCCCGGCTCTCGCTGCACGACAGCCGCAGCGCGGCCGGGCGACTGGCCCGGCAGCAGTACCAGAGCACCACCGACATCTCCCCGTACGTCCGTCTCCTGCTCGCCCGCGATCCGCAGCACGCCCTCGAACAGGGCCATGTGATCGGGCAGTTGGCGCGGGAGCGGGCCGAGACGGTGGGGCGGCTGACCGGCAGCGAGCATCGCGCCGACGGTCTCGCCCGCCGGGCCCGCAAGGCCCTCGACGACCAACTCACCCTCGCCGCACGGCAGAAAAAGGACCGCGACGACGTACGGGGCAGACTCGACGAGGTGGAGGCGCTGTTGGCCTCCCTCACACCCGAACAGCTCACCCGGCTCGCCGAGTTCGAGGAGAAGGGGGTGGCGAAGGCGCAGGAGGAGCTGACGACGTCCGGGGCGCTGGGAGACCTTGAGCGCGCGCCGTCCCGGCAGGGCTCCGCGGCGCTCGGCTACGCGCGACGCCAGCTGGGGAAGCCGTACGAGTGGGGCGCGGAGGGCCCGAAGACGTACGACTGCTCGGGACTGACGTCAGAAGCCTGGGCCCACGCCGGCACGCCGATCCCGAGGACCAGCCAGGAGCAATGGGCGCGGCTGCCGAGGGTCCCGCTGAAGGAACTGCGCCCCGGTGACCTGGTGGTCTACTTCCCGGAGGCGACCCATGTGGCGCTGTACGTGGGCCGGGGCGAGGTGATCGAGGCGCCGCGGACGGGCGAGAAGGTCAAGGTGTCCCCCATCGCGTCCCACCCGATCCTCGGCGCCGTACGGCCGGACGACCCCGACTACGCCCCAGACGCCACGGACGCCAGGTACGCGGCTGTCCTGTCGGACTCGTAGAAGTAGTTCTCGAAGTCGGACGGGTCGTCGAAGCCGTTGGCGAAACGGTTGGCCACGGGCTGCAACTGGCCTGCCGCGCCGATGAGGTTCAGGACGTGCTCCGGCGGCGGGGCGAGCATCGCGTTGGTCCACTTGGTGACATGGCGGGCCGTGTCCCAGTAGCGGTCGAAGGTCGCCTGCATCCAGGTCTCGTCGAACTCCTTCTCCCCGTGTTCCAGGATCGAGGAGAGGTACGAAGCCGCGCACTTGGAGGCCGAGTTGGAGCCCTGGCCGGTGATGGGGTCGTTGGCGACGACGACGTCGGCCACACCCAGGACCAGTCCGCCGCCGGGCAGCCGGCCGATCGGCTTGCGGACCGTCGGGGCGTACCGGCCCGCCAACGTCCCGCCCTCGTCGGTCAGTTCGACGTCCTTGGCGCGGGCGTACTCCCAGGGGACGAACCGCTCCATGAGTTCCAGGGTCAGGGAGAGGTGCTCCGCGGGGTCCTTCACGCCGTTGAAGACGTCGAGCGGACCGCCGGGTATGCCCTCCAGGAAGAGGATGTCGGCGCGGCCGGAGGTGGTGAGCGTCGGCATGACGAACAGCTCGCCGACACCGGGGACGAGGTTGCAGCGGACGGCGTCGGTCTCCGGGTGCTCGGGACGCGGGCCGAGGCCGTGGACGTACGACACGGCGAGCGCTCGCTGCGGCTCGCGGTACGGCGAACGCTCCGGGTCGCGGGCGAACATGGAGACCAGCTCGCCCTTGCCGGCCGAGACCAGCACGAGGTCGTACGTACGGGAGAAGTAGTCGAGGTCGCCGACGGCCGCGCCGTGGATGACCAGTTGGCCGCCGCGCTGGGCGAAGGTCTCCATCCAGCCGGCCATCTTCACCCGCTGGTCGACCGACTGCGCGTACCCGTCGAGGTGGCCCAGCCAGTCGATCGCGCGCGCCGCGGGCCCCTCCGCCCACGAGCCAGGTGCCGCCACCGAGGCGCCGAGCCCTTCGATCTTCGGGGCCTGGGACTCCCAGAAGTTCAGCTGGAGATCGCGCTCGTGCCGCAGTGCCGTGTGGAACATGCACTGCGTCGACATGACCCGGCCGGAACGGATCTCGTCCGCCGTCCGGTTGGACATCAGGGTGACCTCGTACCCGTGCGACTGGAGTCCGAGGGCGAGCTGGAGTCCGGACTGGCCGGCTCCGACGACGAGTATCTTCCGCATACGGGTGGTGTTCTCCTGGCTCGTGGCTCGGGGGGGCTACTCGGGGGTGACGTCCAGCGCGTGGCCGACCAGGGACAGGAGGGTCTCGATCACCGAGATCTTCCGTCGCGCGTCCATGATCATGACAGGTATGTGTGCGGGCACCGTCAACGCCTCCCGCACGTCCTCCGGTTCGAAGCGCTCGCTGCCGTCGAAGTGGTTGACCGCGACGACGTACGGCATCCCGCAGCCCTCGAAGTAGTCCAGCGCCGGGAAGGCGTCCTTCAGCCGCCGGGTGTCCGCGAGGACCACCGCGCCGATCGCTCCGCGCACCAGGTCGTCCCACATGAACCAGAACCGCTCCTGGCCCGGGGTGCCGAAGAGGTAGAGCACCAGGTCGTCGTCGAGCGTGAGGCGGCCGTAGTCCATGGCCACCGTGGTGGTGGTCTTCTCCGGGGTGCCGGTGAGGTCGTCGTGCTGTTCGCTCGCCTCGGTCATCAGCGCCTCCGTCTGGAGGGGCTCGATCTCCGAGACGGCGCCGACGAGCGTGGTCTTGCCGACGCCGAAGCCGCCGGCCACGACTATCTTCGTGGCGACGGGGGCGCGGGTGTGGTCCGTCTGCCAGGACCGTGGGGGCTCCTCCTCGTTGAGGAGCCGGGCGACGCCGTAGTCGGTTACGGCGTCAGAGACGACGGAGTCCACTCAGCACCCTTTCCAGCAGAGCGCGGTCCGGACGGCCCGTGCCGTGACCGGTACCTGTTCCGTACACACGGATCTTTCCCTGGTCCGCGAGGTCGCTGACCAGCACCCGGACCACGCCGAGCGGCATCTTGAGCAGCGCGGCGATCTCGGCCACCGTGCGCATCCGGCGGCACAGTTCGACGATGGCCCGCATCTCCGGCATGACCGTGGTGCGCAGGGTGCCGTTCGGCAGCTCCTTGCGCTCCTCGGGGGCTTCGAGGGCCGCCACGAACGTCTCGACGAGCAGGACGTGTCCGAAGCGGGTGCGGCCGCCCGTGAGGGAGTACGGGCGCACCCGGGCGGATTTGCGTTCGCCGCCGCGGACCGGGAGGTCGGGGCGGGGGCCGGGCCCGGTGCCGGGTTTCTGGCTCATCGGGTGCTCCCCGACGGTTCGTTCTCCAGCGACTGCCGTAGCTCGCTGCGGAGTTCGGGGGTCAGGACATGGCCGGCGCGGCCCACGAACAGGGCCATGTGGTACGCCACCACGCTCATGTCGCAGTCCGCGCTGCCGTGCACACCGAGCAGCGAGCCGTCGCTGATCGACATCACGAAGAGGCTGCCGTCGTCCATCGCGATCATGGTGTGCTTCGTGGTGCCGAAGTCCATGAGCTTGGCGGCGCCGAGGGTGAGGCTGCCGATGCCGGAGACGATGGTGGCGAGGTCGGCGGCGGAGCCGCGCGGCCCCGAGGGCTTGCCGTTCTTCGGCTCCCGGGCCTCCGCGTTGCGCTCCGCGTCGGAGGAGAGCAGGAGCAGGCCGTCGGAGGAGACCACGGCGACGGACTGGACGCCGGGGACCTCCTCCACCAGGTTGGTCAGCAGGAAGTGGAGATTGCGGGCCTCACGGCTCAGTCCGAAGGTACTGGGCGCGGTCAACTGCTTGCCTCCTCGGCTGTGCCCCCCGTGGTTTCTTCGGATGCGGTACTGGTGTGCGGGGCCGGGAGTCTGGTCTCGCCGGTCTGTTCCTTGATCTCCGCCTCGACGTCCCGGTAGCCGGCCTCCGCCCCCCGGCGGAAGCCGCCGAGCCTGCGGCGGAGGGCCTCGGCGTCCACGGATCCGCTGCGCGGACGGGGGGCCGAGGAGGTTGCGGTGATCTTGGGGGTGCGCTTGGGGAGGCCTTTGTCGGTGAGCCTCTCGTGCTCGACCTCGACCTCGGCTTCCTGGGTGGCCGGTTCTTCCGTGACCGGCGCCAGCAGCTCCATCGTGGTCTCCGACGGGGTCGGCTCCGCGTGGCGTACGGCGCTCTCGGCCAGGGTGATCAGCGGGTCGTCGTGGGTCGTGCGGCCCGGGAGGACGTTGGCGTTGACCTCCGCGTCCGCGCCCGGCAGGGAGAAGCCGTGCGTGACGGCGGTGACCGAAGCCGGTACCGCCGAGGTGGGGGCCGCCGTCAGCAGGGACTTGGGCAGGACCACGACCGCGGCCACCCCGCCCTGCTTCTGCTCGCGCAACTGGACCCGGACGCCGAGCCGGTGGGCGAGGCGGGCCACGACGTACAGGCCGAGGCCGAGCCCCTCGCCGCCCTCGTCGTAGTCGTACGACGTCTCGGGGTTCTCGGGGTCGAAGTCGGCGAGCCGCGCGTTGAGCGTGGTCATCCGCTCCGCGGTCATGCCGATGCCCTCGTCCTGGACGGAGAGCATGACCTCGCCGCTCTCCAGGAGCCAGCCGGAGACCTCGACGGGCAGGTCCGGCGGGGAGAACGACGTGGCGTTCTCCATGAGTTCGGCCAGCAGATGGGAGAGGTCGTCGGCGGCGAACCCGGCGAGATGCGCGTGCGGCGGCAGCGCGGCGATGCGCACCCGCTCGTACCGCTCGATCTCGCTGACCGCGGCCCGTACGACATCGACGAGCGGCACCGGACCCACGCTCTGCTGCACATGTTCCGTGCCCGCGAGGACGAGGAGGTTCTCGCTGTGCCGGCGCATGACCGTGGCGAAGTGGTCCAGCTTGAAGAGCGTGGCGAGCCGGTCGGGGTCCTGCTCGCGCTCCTCCAGCCCCTCGATGACGGCGAGTTGGCGCTCGACCAGGCCGAGCGTGCGCAGCGCCAGGTTGACGAAGGTGGCGCCGATGGTGCCGCGCAGCCGCTCCAACTGGGCGGCGGAGTCGGCGAGTTCGCCCTTGAGCTGCTCCCGCGCGTCCGCCATCTTCTGCCGCTGGCCGACCAGGTGCTTGCGGTCCGCCTCCAGGGTGTTGACCCGCTCGGCGAGCGCGGACGCGTGCGCGTGCAGGGCGTTGACGGAGCGGACGACCTGGGCGAACTCGTCGTCGCGGCCGGTGAAGACGACCGGCTGCTCGGTCGTGGGGTCCTCGGCGCCGGCAAGCCGGGCGGTGCCGCGGCGCAGTACGGAGAGCGGGCGGGTGAGGGTGCGGGCCACGGCGGTGGAGACGCCGACGGTGAGCAGCACCAGGGCGCCGAGGAGCGCGACCCGGATCTCCAGCGCGGTGACGTCGTCGTCGCGCAGCTGGGCGAGGTCCTTGACCCGCCGCTCGTAGAGGGCGGACTCGGCGCCGCGCATCAGGTCGACGCGGGCGGAGAGGGCGGTGTCCACCTTCGTGGTGCTGGTGGCGAGTTCGCCGTCGGTGAGGGTGGGCTGGTCGGTGAGTTTCGCCAGGTAGGCGTCGGCGGTGTTGACGTCGGGGCCGGTGACCGTGGAGTCGTAGCTCGCCTTGGCGGCCGCGGGCGCGGAGCCCTGGAAGTCGGCGAGGGCCGCGTCGGAGCGCAGCCGGGCCTGCTGGGCGGCGGCGGCGAGGGCGGCGCGCTGCTTGGTGCCGGCGGCGGAGGTGACCGTCTGGGTGGAGGTCAGGCCGGTGATCGGGTCGTAGACCGACTTCGTGCTGGTGGGCACGGAGAGCGCGGCGAGCAGCAGGCCGCGGGTGGCGGCGGACTGCTGTACGGCGGTGTCGAGTTCGACGAGGGAGTGGGCGCCGGAGCCCGCGCGGGGCGGCATCCTCTCGGCCAGGTCCTCGGCGAGCCGGTGCAGCGCGTCGACGGCGGCGGAGTAGGCCTGGTGGGCCTCCATGGCGGTGCTCTGGCCGGTGAGCGCGGCGCGCCGGACGGCGGCGACGGTGTCGAGGTCGGCGAGCAGGCTCGCGGAGACGTCGGTGTCGGCGCGCAGTTCCTCGACCCGGCGGTCGACGCGGGCGCTCTGCTGCTCGGTGGGCGCCTGGGACTTGGGGCGGCCGGCCGCGATGTAGGGGGTGACCTCGTCGCGTTCGTCGGCGAGCGCGTGGGCGAGCGCGAGGGCGTCCTGGGTCTGCTCGGCGAGCGTCACCAGGTCCTGGGAGTCGTGGAGTTCACCGGAGGCGGTGATCAGGGAGGGCGCTCCGGCTCCCGCGACGGCGGCGGCCACGAGGGCGACGGCGAGGATCAGCCGGGTGCGGACATGGGTGGGGCGGCCCTTGCCGACGGTGGTCTCGGACGGGTCGGACGGGGCAGGCGTGCCGGGACGGGTGGGCGCCGGGGCCGCACCTTTTCCGGAGGCCGTCTGCTTGCCTGTGCGACGAGGCCGCGTCTTCTGCACCGCTGCTCGCATTCCTGATACTCGAGATACCCATGGGCCCGGGGTGACACTCCGTCAACTGGCGTGCACTCCGGGTACGATGCCCGACCCTCCCAGCGCCGGTGGGCGGTGGCCGCGCATCACCTGAGGGGCCACCCGAAGGAGTGAACATCGGACGGGAGTTGGCGGGCAAGTTCCAGCGGCACGGGCACGCGCCCCGCCCGGCGGGCCGGTTGGACGCCGGGGCCGACCGGTGGCAGGATTCGCCGACACGCCTTCCCGGAGTACTGCATTCCACCGCAAATCTGGCGCCTGACCTGCGCGAGTACGTCAATTCCGCGGCGGATGCCGGACTTTGGCGAAGCTTGTGAAGGGGTCGTGCAGACTGGCCGGATGCGTACGGAACTTGTCTCGGAGCCCGGCGACCCGGACCGCCCCAACGAGGACTTCGCGAGCCTCGCTCTCCCCGCGTCCGGGCGGGGCGGTGTGATCGTCGCGCTGGACGGTGTGACCCCTCCGAACGGTCCGACCGGTTGTCTGCATCCGGTCCCCTGGTACACGGCCCGGCTCGGCGGCGCGCTGACCGAACTGGCCGTTTCGCTCCCGGATGCGTCCCTGGCCGAGATCCTCTCCCGGGCGATCGTTCGCACAGCTGACGCACATCGGACGACCTGTGACCTTTCTCACCCGCGCACACCCCAGGCGACGGTGGTGCTGGCCCGCTGGACCCCGGCCGCGGTCGAGTACCTGGTCCTCTCGGACTCGGCCCTGCTGATCGAGTCCCCGCAGGGCACGGTGACGCCCGTCCTGGACGACCGCCTCTCCCGCCTCCCCCGCTCGGCCCTGACCACGGACACCCAGATCGACATGAACCTGCGCAACAAGGAGGGCGGCTTCTATACGGCGGCGGCGGATCCGGACGTCTCGGCACGAGCGGTGACGGGCACGCTGGACCGCGCCCAGGTCTGCACCCTGGCGGCCCTCACGGACGGCGCGACCCGCTGGGTGGAGAAGTTCCACGAGGGCGACTGGTCGGACTGCTTCCGCCTGGTCCACAAGGAAGGCGCCCGGGCCCTGGTGAACCGCGTACGGGAGCTGGAACTCGCCGACACGGAACGGACGTTCCTCCGTCGCGGCAAGACGCACGACGACGCGACGGTGGTGCTGGTGGAGCTGTGACCCGTTCAGTGGCCGGGAGTCGGACTGGCGCTGGCTGACGGGGAGCTTCCCGCATCTTCCGGCCCCGAGCCGGTGTCCGGCGTGACCCACACCCCCACCATGGCCGTCGCCAGCGCGGTGGCCGCCGCGACCAGCACGGTCGTCGCCGGAACGGCGGTCGCCGACAGCGAGCGGAAGTTCCGGATCTGTCCCCAGCGCAGCCCCGCGGCCCGCACCAGACGCGCCTCCCAGTACAGACCGAGCAGGAGCAGCACGGCGACCGTGTCGCCGCTGGTCAGCAGCAACTGGATGCCGAAGTCGCCGGCGTCCGTCAACCGGTACAGCAGTTCGGCCAGTTCGGCCGGAAGGACGACCGCGAGCAGACAGAGCGCCTTGGTGATCGGCGTCGTACCGCGCAGCCACGCATAGGCGTACCCGAAGACGAACCCGTACAGCGGCCAGCGCAGGGCGGTGGACCAGACCTCCACGACATCGCTCATGTCGTAGCCGATCGCCATGAGCCGGGACGGCAACGTGTAGAGGAACCAGGGCGTGCTCAGCACGGCCAGCAGCACGGCCGCCGCCATGCCGTTGGCCCAGGCCGTACGGCCACCGGACGTGCCCAGCGCGACGAGGCGCAGGGCGACGGGGCGCCGGGAGTTCGCGCCGCCCAACTCGCGCCAGCGGGCACTCCATTTCCCTGTCGTGAGGCTGCCGTCGGACAGCTGCGCGCGTGAGGCGGTGAGGAACTCGCGCCGGCTCGCCGCGAGCGTCTGGTCCTTCAGGAGGGCGTACACGCGGCGGGTGTGCAGGGAGTGGGTCGTTCGGTGAAGGCGTCGGGCGCGTGGTTCGGCGGCGGGCGGGAACAGCCAGAGGAAGCCGAGCGCGGCAATGGCCACGGCGAGGTAGCGGCCGCTCGCGTAGGAGGAGTAGCTGAAGTCCTCGATTCCGTTCAGCGTCACTTCGGTGAGCAGGGCGGCGGTACCGAGGGCGGCCACGGCGGTGCGGACATGGTCGGGCCACTGACCCTCGGCCCGGCCGGACGTCCACAGGAACAACAGAGTCGTCGCGATCACGGCGGTCTGGAGGAAGTCGAGCGGGAGGTCGTAGACGACGTTCTCGATCCACAGGGGATAGTCCCTGTCCAGGTACCACCACAGGACCACCGCCGTCGCTCCGGCACGCCACCAGGGCCAGCCGTACGCGGAGAGCACCACCCACAGCGCCGCCGGCCAGGCCCACGCGAGAACGGACTCGGTGAGCAGACGGGCCAAGGCCCAGCCGTCCGGGTCGGCAGAGCCCGGGATGCCCGTCAGATCCGGCAGTCCGATGCCGGGCCCCGCGGCAGACAGTACGAGCCACACCGCCGACGCCGCCGTGACGGCCCAGCGTCGGCCGGTCGGTCCGAGCAACCCACGCCGCAGTACCAGGAGTACGGCCACGGCCGTGCATGCCGCCACCACGGCGATCAGCACGGGCATGGGCGACCGGCTGAACAAGGTAAACAGGACCGCCGGCACCGACAGCAGGGCACTCGGCACCAGGACGGGGGTCAGGTCACGTGTCCGTGGCGGGCGGCCACGTGCCACCCGTACGACGAAGGCCGCGGTCACCAGTGGCAACAGCGTCTGCCACCAGATCATCAACGGCACGTCCTGGCCCGCCGTCGCCCACCACGTGGTGTCGGTCGCTCCGATGTCCAGGGCGGCCCACAGCAGAGTGACGCAGGTCAGTCCGGTCCCCATCCAGGCCACGACGATCCAGCGGCGCCGCGTGACGGGCGGTGCCCAGCGCCGTACGAACGCCACGGCGATGCAACCGACCGCCGTGACCGCGCCGAGCGCGAAGAAGGCCTCGCGCAGGGCGGAGGAGTACGACTGCAACACCCAGGCCAGATCCGCGATGTCGTTGCCGGAGCCGTCGTGCGGCGGCTTGTACGGAGCGCCGAACTGCACTTGCGGACTTCGCCTCGCGGGAAGCCGCAGTTCGACCCGGTGTCCGGACTGGCGCAGCACCGTAGCGCCGTCGACACCGGTGACGACAAGATCGTCCGTCGCCACGGTGATGGTCCACTCGTCGAAGTACCCCTTCTTCCCCATGGCGAGGGACCTGGGCGTCAGGTCGAGGACCGCGGACGTGGACGCGTCGGCCGTCACGTCACACCACGTCACGAAGTCCAGCAGGGTCTCCCCGTGTGCGGAGGCATACACCGTCGACCCCGGGCCGTCCTGCCGCAGCTCGTCGGTGTCCGAGTCCCCGACTCCCCACCCGCTGCTGCACGTCTCGTCGCCGGTGCCGTAGTCGGCGTTGACGACGGCGTCGAAGGGGATCCAGGACCCCACGCCACCGGTGGCCTTGCGCAGTTGGGCCGTCAGGGGGTCACCGGGCAGCAGCACCATCCGATGCGACACCGTGAACAGCCACACCCCCTCGCGCTTGCGGGTGAGACGGAAGACGGTCGATCCCGTACGCCGGGGCCGGGCTGTCCCGCCGTACTTCTTGAGGCGGGGGTCGACAACCGACTCCCCGGCGTCGGAGCCGTCGGCCGTGTCCTGTTGCGGCGCACGCTGACCGGCCTGCTCGGCACGCCGGATCTCCGCGTCCGCGAGCCGCTCCCACTGCCAGAAGGCGACCGCACACCCCAGCACCACCACCCCGGGCAGCGCCAAGGCGACAACTCCCCGCACCCACCGCCCCGTCGACCAAGCCACCGCACCGCCCCCGTCCCCCAGGCGTCAGGGTAAGCCCGTGCGGCCCACGAGTTGAGTCCTTGGCGACAACAGCCTGGGATCGCCCCGGGTGGCCTATTTCTCCATGCCCCGGTTCAACTGGTTCAGCAGGCGGGCCAGTTCGGTGACCTCGGTCGCGTTCCAGTGGGCCAGGCGGCCCGCGTAGCGGGCTCGGCGGGCGTCGCGGACCCGGCGGACTCGGGAGCGGCCCTCGTCGGTGAGGTCGACCAGCCAGGCGCGGCCGTCGGCGGGGTCCGGCTCGCGGGCGACCAGGCCGAGGTCCTCCAGGGCGCGCAGCTGGCGGGACATGGTGGCCTTGCCGACGCCGATGTAGGCGGCGAGTTCCGTGGCGCGCTGGCGGCCGCACTCCTCCAGTCGGACGAGCAGGCCGTACGCCGCCGACTCCAGGTCGGGGTGGACCTCGCGGGCCATCTCGCCCTGGTTGGCGCGGGCGCGGCGCAGCAGCACGGTCAACTCGCGCTCCAGCGCCAGGAATCCGGGCCGGTCCACACCGGCCGGCGGCTCGTCGGCGCCGCTTCTGTCCCCGTCGCCGTTTCCGTCTTCGTGCACGTCAGTCCCCGCCTCGGTTTCCCGGTCCTGAAAGTTTCCGTCAAATTGCGCCGTCACCGCAGCTCGGTAAGTATTTCGCAGGGCTAGACCAACGGCAGCAACCGGTCCCTCTTCCCACCCCCTCGTCGACGTGCGTAGCTTCTTGACCAGGCGATGTCTGGCATGCCCACGCCATACACCCCCGGCCGGGTGTTCCCCCACCGAGCAACACCGAGCCCCTCGACCGAGCATCACCGAGCCCCTCGGAGGCCCGCCATGCCCGTGCACAGACCCGGATCCCCCCGCCCGCGACGCCTGTTCCTCGCCGGGGCCCTCATAGCCGTATGCGCGCTGCTGCCGTCCATAGGCACGGCGTCGGCCGCGCAGTCGCCCGACGCCACCGCCACCCCCGCCCGCGGCACCGCCCGCATGGGCATGGGCGTCGTCGCCCACGACGGCCAGGGCGGTCTGCCCGCCGGTACCCGCGCCACCCAGACCGAGGGCGTCGACGTGGCCAGCTACCAGGGCAACGTCGCCTGGGCCACCCTCTGGAACAGCGGAGTCCGCTGGGCCTACACCAAGGCGAGCGAGGGGACGTACTACACGAACCCCTACTTCTCCCAGCAGTACACCGGCTCCTACAACGTCGGCATGATCCGCGGCGCCTACCACTTCGCGACCCCGGACACCACGACCGGCGCAACGCAGGCCGACTATTTCGTCGACCACGGGGGCGGCTGGTCCGCCGACGGCAAGACGCTGCCCGGCACGCTCGACATCGAGTGGAACCCGTACGGCGACTCCTGCTACGGCAAGACCACCAGCGCGATGGTCACCTGGATCCGTGACTTCCTGAACCGGTACAAGGCCCGCACCGGCCGCGACGCCGTGATCTACACCTCCACCAGCTGGTGGACCCAGTGCACCGGCAACTACGCCGGCTTCGCCACCGCCAACCCGCTGTGGATCGCCCGGTACGCCTCGACCGTGGGGACGCTGCCCGCCGGATGGAGCACCTACACGATGTGGCAGTACACCTCGTCCGGGCCGACGGTCGGCGACCACGACAGGTTCAACGGGGCGCTGGACCGCGTACAGGCACTCGCGAACGGCTGATACAAGGCGTACGGCGAAGGCCCGGGCCTCCCTCACGAAGAACCCGGGCCTTCACCTCATCCGATCGCGTCCGTCACGCCGCGACCGGAACCTCGGGCGCCGCCCCGTTCACGGCCGGGGACAGCGCCAGCTCCAGGACCTGGCGGACGTCGGTGACGGCGTGGACGTCGAGCTTGTCCAGCACCTCCGCCGGGACGTCGTCCAGGTCGGCCTCGTTGCGCTTGGGGATGATGACGGTCGTCACCCCGGCGCGATGTGCGGCGAGCAGCTTCTGCTTCACACCGCCGATCGGCAGGACCCGGCCGGTCAGGGAGACCTCGCCGGTCATCGCCACGTCCGTGCGGACCAGGCGCCCGGAGAGCAGCGACGCCAGCGCCGTCGTCATCGTGACGCCCGCGCTCGGCCCGTCCTTCGGGACCGCGCCCGCCGGGAAGTGGATGTGCACGCCCCGGTCCTTGAGGTCGGCGACGGGCAGCTCCAGCTCGGCGCCGTGCGACCTGAGGAAGCTCAGCGCGATCTGCGCGCTCTCCTTCATCACGTCACCCAGTTGGCCGGTCAGGGTCAGCCCCGCCGCGCCCGTCTCCGGGTCGGCCAGCGACGCCTCCACGTAGAGGACGTCCCCGCCCGCTCCGGTGACCGCGAGTCCGGTCGCCACACCCGGGACGGCCGTACGGCGCTCCGCCGGGTCCTGGGCCGACTCGGGCACGTGGTGCGGACGACCGATCAGGGCGCGCAGGTCGTCCGCGCCGATGGTGAACGGCAGCTCCCGCTCGCCCAGTTCGTGCTGCGCCGCGACCTTGCGGAGCAGCCGGGCGATCGAGCGCTCCAGGGTGCGCACGCCCGCCTCGCGGGTGTACTCCCCGGCCAGCTTGCGCAGCGCGCTCTCCTCCAGGGTGACCTCGTCCTTGTCGATGCCCGCCCGCTCCAGCTGGCGCGGGAGCAGGTGGTCCCGGGCGATGACGACCTTCTCGTCCTCGGTGTAGCCGTCGAGGCGGACCAGCTCCATACGGTCGAGCAGGGCCTCCGGGATCGCCTCCAGGACGTTCGCCGTGGCGAGGAACACCACGTCGGACAGGTCGAGTTCGACCTCCAGGTAGTGGTCGCGGAAGGTGTGGTTCTGCGCCGGGTCCAGGACCTCCAGGAGGGCCGCCGCGGGGTCGCCGCGGAAGTCGGAGCCCACCTTGTCGATCTCGTCGAGCAGGACGACCGGGTTCATCGAACCGGCCTCCTTGATCGCCCGCACGATCCGGCCGGGCAGCGCGCCGACGTACGTACGGCGGTGTCCGCGGATCTCGGCCTCGTCCCGGACGCCACCGAGGGCGACCCGGACGAACTTGCGGCCCATGGCGTGCGCGACGGACTCGCCGAGGCTGGTCTTGCCGACGCCGGGCGGACCGACGAGAGCCAGCACGGCACCGCCGCGCCGCCCGCCGATGACACCGAGGCCCCGGTCACTGCGGCGCTTGCGCACCGCCAGGTACTCGGTGATCCGCGCCTTCACGTCCTCCAGGCCCGCGTGCTCGGCGTCGAGGACCGACTTGGCGCCCTGGATGTCGTACTCGTCCTCGGTCCGTTCGTTCCACGGCAGTTCGAGGACGGTGTCGAGCCAGGTGCGGATCCAGGAGCCCTCCGGGGACTGGTCGCTGGACCGCTCCAGCTTGTCGACCTCCTTGAGGGCGGCCTCCCGCACCTTCTCGGGCAGGTCGGCGGCCTCCACGCGCGCGCGGTAGTCGTCGGACTCCTCGCCGTCCTGTTCGCCGTTGAGTTCACGCAGTTCCTTGCGTACGGCTTCCAGCTGACGGCGGAGCAGGAACTCCCGCTGCTGCTTGTCGACGCCCTCCTGGACGTCCTTCGCGATGGTCTCGGCGACGTCCTGCTCGGCGAGGTGGTCGCGCAGCTGCTGGGTGGCGAGCTTGAGGCGGGCGATCGGGTCGGCCGTCTCCAGCAGCTCGACCTTCTGCTCGGTGGTCAGGAACGGTGAGTAACCGGAGTTGTCGGCGAGCGCGGACACGTCGTCGATGGCCTGCACCCGGTCCACGACCTGCCAGGCGCCGCGCTTGCGCAGCCAGGCGGTGGCGAGGGCCTTGTACTCCTTGACCAGTTCGGCGACATGACCGGGCAGCGGCTCGGGCACGGACTGGTCGATACGCGTGCCCTCGACCCACAGCGCCGCACCCGGCCCGGTGGTCCCGGCGCCGATCTTCACGCGGCCGCGGCCGCGGATCAGCGCGCCCGGGTCGCCGTCGGCCAGCCGGCCGACCTGCTCGACGGTGCCGAGCACACCGGTGCCCGCGTACGTCCCGTCGATCCGTGGCACCAGGAGGACCTTCGGCTTACCGGGTTCCGAGCGGGCGGCGGCCTGGGCGGCCTCCACCGCGGCGCGGACGTCGGCGTCGTTCAGGTCCAGCGGTACCACCATCCCGGGCAGCACGACCTCGTCGTCGAGCGGCAGCACAGGCAGGGTGAGCGGTGTGGACGTCGAAGCCATGATCTCCCCTTCGGCAGTCAAGTTGAGCTATGCCGACTCAATGCACGTGAGCCGCCGAATGTTCCCCAGGGGGCGTTCGCTGTGAGCGATCACGTCTGTCGGGGGTGGCGGCGGGGCGGATATCGTCTTGGTGCGTAATAGTTGAAGCTGACTTCTGGGCATTACATGGAGGCGTGGTGGACGGTCTCGTGCGGGCGTGGGTGGACGGCTGGGTGGTGTCCCGGGGGGCCGCGCCGCCGGTGCGGGAGCCGTGGGGGTTCACGGTGGACGTGGGGCTCGTCGACCAGGTGTCACGGCATGTGTTCGACACGCTGGGCGACGACGTCGACGAGGGCGCCGTACGCAAGGTCGCGGGCGGGGTGACCGGGGCCGGGGTGTGGCTCAAGGTGTTCCGGGACCCCGCGGAGGTCGGGCCGTGGCTGGGCGAGGGGTGGTGGATCGATCCGGAGCCGGGCTCCTTGATGACGGTGCCGTTGGTCGCCGTGGCGGGCGGGGACGTCCCGCCCGGGTACCGGGTGCGCGAGTGGACCGTCGGCGGCGTCACTCGCGTGCTGGTCGCCGCGCCCGACGGGTCGCTCGCCGCGCGCGGACAGGTCACACCGACCGGGGCGACGGCGGTCTTCGACCGCATCGAGACGGCACCCGCGTACCGGCGGCGGGGGCTGGGCAGCGTCGTCATGCGTCGGCTCCAGAGGGTGGCGGCGACCGCGGGCGCGGAAACCGGGGTGCTGGCGGGGACACCGGCGGGGCGGGGGCTGTACGAGTCGCTGGGGTGGAGGGTGGAGGCTTCGCTGACCAGTGCGAAGTTCTTGGGGGCGGGGGTCGGGTGAGGGGGGCGTTCGGGGTGGGGCGGGGGCCGGGGACGGTGCTGTTCGGTTTCGGGCCGGGAGTCGGTGCCGTTCGGTTCGGGGCGGGAGTCGGTGGCGGTGCCGTTCGGTTCGGGGCGGGAGTCGGTGGCGGTGCCGTTCGGGTCGGGGCGGGAGTCGGTGAGGGTGCAGTTGTTCGGTTCGGGGCTGGTCGCGGGGCGACGGAGGTGAGGGGGCGGTGAACGGTCCGGTCCCTCCGGTGGTCCCCGCCGGTCGTATGGCGGACAACGTCCAGCCGGTGCTGGGGCTTCCCGGTGGCCTGGAACTGCGTCCGTGGCGGGACTCCGACGCCGGCGCGCTCGTGGCCGCGAGCCTCGACCCGGGGATCAGCCAGTGGAATCTGCTGCCCGCGCTGACCGAGGACGAGGCACGCGCGCGTATCGGGCGGATGCGGGAGCGCTGGACGTCCGAGACGGGCGCGGTGTGGGCCGTCGCCCGGCCCGGCGGGGAGGTGCTCGGACTCGCCGCCTGGATCGGCGTCGACCTGGGGCGCGGTCACGCCGAGATCGCCTATTGGGTGCTGCCCGCCGGACGCGGCACCGGGCTCGCCGTCGAGGCCGCCCGCCGGCTCACCCGCTGGGCCCTGGACGACCTCGGCCTGCACCGGCTCACCCTGTGCCACGCGGTCGCCAACCCGGCCTCCTGCCGGGTCGCCGAGAAGGCCGGCTTCCGCCTGGAGGGCACCCTGCGCAGCGCCCTCCTCCACGCCGACGGCTGGCACGACCAGCACCTGCACGCGCGCGTACGGGGGGACGAGGGGCCCTGAGAGCGGGGTACGGGGAGGGAGGGCGGCTCCCAGAGAGCGCGCGGTACGGGAGCGGCCCTGGACCGCCGTACCCGAGAGGAGGCGGCCCCCTGACCGCCGTACCCGAAGGGAAGCGGCCCGCTGATCGCCATACCCGAGAAGAGGCCGCCCCCTGACCGCCGTACCCGAAGGGAAGCGGCCCGCTGATCGCCATACCCGAGAAGAGGCCGCCCCCCTGACCGCCGTACTCGAAGGGAAGCGGCCCGCTGATCGCCGTACGAGGAGAGAGGGCGGCCCCCTTGACCGTCGTACGGGAGGATCGGCGGCCGTCGAGGACGCCGTAGCCACCCGTCCGCGGTTCACCCTCCCCGGCCGTCCCTCAGGCGGAGCCGACCCCCGCCGGGTGTTCGGGGAGCCGCCAGGCGCCGCCGCGGTCCTCCTTGGCGTGGCGGGCGACGAGGTCGGGGACGCGCAGGAAGCAGGCCAGTGCGGTGGCGGTCTGGAAGGCGTCGATCGCGCGCCGGGTCGTCGGCAGGCCCAGCCGCAGCACGCGCGGACTGACCTCGGCCTGGATCCCGTCGACGAAGGGCCGCAGCACGGTGTCGTAGGCCGCCAGCGCGGTCGTCAGGTCGCCCGGGTGCCGGTTGATCTCGCCGGCCAGGACGTACGCACCGACCAGGCCGCCGGAGACGCCCATGCCGCTGTACGGGGAGGCGCAGTGCGCGGCGTCGCCGGCCAGGACCACACGGCCCTTCGACCAGGTGTCGGTGCGTACCTGGACGACCTCCTGGGAGTGGAAGAACGGGCTCGTCCCCATGCCCGCGACGAAACGCTCCGTCTGCCACCCGGCGTCGCGGAACCGCCCGGCCCAGAACTCCCGCTGCCGCTCGGCGGGCGCGCGGTGGATCGCCGAGGCCTCCGCGGAGTCCTCCCGCAGCACGAAGTACACCTGTGTCTCGGTCGGGTTGTGGCTGCGCCGCATGATCTGGCGGCCGCCCGGAGCCATGTACGTGTCCCGGACGGCGCTGTCGGACGCGATGCGCGGGACGAACCAGTACGCCATGTGGATGCCGACGCGCCAGTAGGGGTCGACGCCTTCCGGGAGGATCGCCCGGCGGATGCGTGATCCCTGCCCGTCCGCGCCGACCAGGAGGTCGAACGCGTCGCAGGACCCGTCGGAGAAGTGCGCGACGACCTCGTGCCCGTCCTGGTCCAAGCCGTCCACGCTCTTGCCGAAGACGTACTCGACGTCGTCCTTCGTCGCGTCGTGCAGGATGCGCACCAGGTCGCCGCGCATGATCTCGTACTCGGACGTGAGGGTCTGGCGGCCCTTCCCCGAGGTGTTGGCCATGATCGTCGCCCTGGCCCGGCCCCGCGCGTCGACGAAGGCGACTCCCGCCTCGTCCACGAGCCTGTCTCGGACGGCGTCCAGGAGCCCCATCCGTCGGACCGCCTCGATGCCCTGGCCCCTGAGGTCGACCTGCGCGCCGACGGCCCGCAGCGCCGGGAAGCGTTCGACGACGGTCACCCGGTGGCCGCCGCGGACGAGCCAGTAGGCCAGGGCCTGCCCCGCGATTCCGCCGCCCGCGACGAGAACCCGCAGGCGCTGCTTCCTTTCGGGCATGCCGACCACCCCAGAAATCTATCGGTGAATGATTCTTTCCCACCGTCATCTATCAGCGATAGATTGTCAACATGACGAAGATCAACCGCGAGACCGTCGTCGCCGAGGCGCTCGATCTGCTCGACGAGGTCGGGCTGGACGCCGTCAGCACGAGGCGGCTGGCGCAGCGGCTGGGCGTCGAACAGCCGTCGCTCTACTGGTACTTCCGCACCAAGAAGGACCTCCTCGCCGCCATGGCGCAGGCTGCGATGGCACCCCACGCCACCGCGCCGCTGCCGACGCCCGACGACGACTGGCGCGCGTGGTTCCTGGAGAACACGCGCGGCTTCCGGCGGACCCTGCTGCTGCGCCGCGACGGCGCGCGGCTGCACGCGGGCAGCACCCCCACCGCGGATCTCGACCGGATCCGCCACAAGATGCGCTTCCTCGTCGCCGCCGGTGTGCCTGCGGAGGACGCGCAGATGGCGATGCTGGCGGCCGGTCGCTTCACGGTCGGCAGCGTGCTGGAGGAGCAGGCGGATGCGGGGTCCGACGACGACGCGGCAGGCGCGGCCCTGCCGGCCGACGTGCCGCCGATCGACCACACGTCGGCGTTCGAGGCGGGACTGCGGCTGATCCTGGACGGTCTGGAGCGGCGGGTGGGGGCGTGAGGCGCACCAGTCGGAGCGCGGCGCGCGCCGGGCGCCTCCGCCACCGCATCGCAAGCCTGCCGCCACCGCCCCGCAACAGCGCTCACAGGGAACGAACGCACACTGCAAGTTCGTTCATGGTCCGTGGGGCGTGAAAACGGGGATTTACGGGGACTTGGGGGCAGCGGTGGACGAGGAGCGGGCGAGGCGGGGTCCGGGGCGGCGGGCGGTGGTCGCGGGGGCAGCGGTGGTGGCCGCCGGGGTCGCGGTTCCCGTCGTGGTCAAGGCCGTGGGCGGGTCGGGCGGGGGCGCGCCGGCCCACAGCGCACCGCACACCGCGGCCCCCGCGGTGAGCCGCGCCGCGTCCGCCACGGGCCCCTCCCCCACGCCGTACCGCCGCCCCCGCTCCGACCGCCGCCCCAACATCCTGTTCGTCCTCACCGACGACCAGCCCAAGGAGACCGACTGGGCGCTGCGCCGGACCGTGGACTGGCTCGGCGGCAGCGGTACGGAGTTCACGCGGGCGCACGCCAACACCCCGCTGTGCGCCCCGTCGCGCGCGACGATCATGTCCGGCCGGTACGCGCACCACCACGGCGTCCTCGACACCCGCCACCCCACCCGCCTCGACCAGCACGCCACCGTGCAGCGGCAGTTGCGGGCGGCCGGCTACCGCACAGGACTGTTCGGGAAGTACCTCAACTACTGGCCCACCGCCACCAACCCGCCGCACTTCGACGAGTGGCTGCTCCAGGAGCCGGTGGCGTACTACAACGGCCACTACAACGACAACGGCACGGTCCGGAACATCCCCGGCTACAACACCACCGTCATCAAGGACCGCGCCCTCGCCTTCCTCGACAAGTCCCGCACGGACGAACGCCCTTGGTTCGCCTACGTCGCCACGCGCGCGGCGCACGAGGTGAACATCCCGGAGCGGAGGTACGCCCACACGCGCGTGCCGGACTGGGAGGGCCGCCCGTCCGTCTTCGAGACCGACAAGGCCGACAAACCTCCGTTCCCGCGTGCGGCGAAGCACACCCTCGCGCAGGGAAAGGCGCTGCGCACCCGCCAGTTGCGCACGCTGCTGTCCGTCGACGACGCGATGCGCGACTTCCACGACAAGCTCCGCGCGCTGGGCCAGCTGGAGAACACCCTGGTGCTCTTCACCAGCGACCACGGCCTGTGCTGGGGTGACCACGGCTGGCTGCGCAAGTCCGTGCCGTACCGGCCGAGTCTGGAGGTGCCCTTCCGGCTGTCCTGGCCGGCCCGCGGGCTCGGCGGGACCGCCACCGACGAGCGGCTCACCGGGCACGTCGACATCGCCCCGACCTTCCTCGACGCGGCCGGCGTCACCCCGGACACCCCGCTCGACGGCCACTCCCTCCTCGACCGCGGCAACGACCGCGACCACCTGCTCGCCGAGTGGTGGTGGAACCGACAGGACCAACAGCCCATCCACACCTGGGCGTCGTACATCGGCAGATCCGAGCAGTACACCGAGTACTACCGCGGCCGCCTCAGCGAACAGGGCCGCCCGGAGGGCTCCGGCCAGGTCCTCTTCCGCGAGTACTACGACCTGCACACCGACCCGCACCAACTGACGAACCTGCTGCACGGGGCGAGCGCGACGGAGGAACGGGGGCTGGGGATACCGGGGTTGGCGAGAGGGCTGGCGGCGGCACGGAAGGGGTAGGCGGCTCACCCAACAGGCTTCGGCTGCGCGGAAGGGGTAGACGGCTCACCCAACAGGCTTCGACGGCACGAAAGGGGGGTCGGCGGCTCAATCGGGCTTCGGCGGCGCGGAACAGGCAGGCGGCTCGCCCTTCAGGGTCCGGCGGCGGACCGGAGGACGGACGGCCCCTCTGTCGGCAGGTCTACGCGGCGGCCACCCGTGCTCGTCCGTTTCGCCACCGCCGGACCAGCGGCCACGTCCCGATGCCGATCGTCAGGGCGATCAGGTGCCCCCAGTCCGTCATCGGGTCGGTGAAGGCGAGCAGGTTGGTCAGCAGCAGCCAGCCGAAGAGGGCGAGGACCGGCCAGCGCAGCCACGGCCCGAGCAGCCCCGCGAGCGCCCCGATGCTCGCCGCCACGCCGAAGCTGACGCCGTAGTCGAGGCGGTGCAGGGAGCTGGCGGGCAGGTGACCGACGAGAACCGCGACCCCGATGGGGACCTCGGTGGCCAGGGTCGCCCCGATGTGTCCGAGCAGGAAGACACCGGCCGTGCGCGCCCCGCCGATCCGCCGCTCCAGCGCGGTGAGCACGAACAGCAGGGCGAGGGCGTACGGCGAAAGGAGCCCGCCCGCTATCCACAGCGCGCTGCCCACGAGGACCAGGCCGGGCGTGCGCACCAGGTGGGCGACGTCGGTGCTGGAGCCCTGGTGCAGCTCGTGCACGAGCGCGGGGTCCGCGTACGCGACGACGACGGAGAGGACGGCCAGGACGACGCCGTAGCCGAAGGTGAACGGCGTCCCGGTGGGCGTGGGGAGCAACCGCCAGGGGCGGAGGGCACGGAGGGGGCTCCGGCGGACGGCCGAAGGCGCCCGCACGCCGAGATCGCCGGGCGCCTCGGTGCTCTGCTCCCCAGTGCTCTGCTGCTCCCGCTGCCGAGGCATCCCGTCCAGCAGTCCGGCGATCGCCGGCAGGCACGCGTCCGGAGCGGGGACGGCGGCACCGGGCACGTCGGAGGAGTCGGGCGTACCCGAGGGCGCGGCTGCGTCCGGCGGCGCGGTGCGTTGCACGGTGAGGTGCTCCTTCCGTTTCGATCAGCGTCCTTGCCGTGCCCGACCGCTGTCTGTGACCGACGCCACGCCTGAGCCGATTCACAGACACTTCTCAAACAACAGACACTTCTCAAACAACCGCCGTCCTGCGTGAGCCGTCATACGTAAATCGCTCGGCCCGTCCCCGACTCCCCTGCCAGGATGGGTCGATGCCCACCCCGTACGACATCCCCGAAGTCCTGGACCGCCGCGTGGGCCCGTACGGCGAGGTCGTCCTACGGCGCCACGGCGAGCTGCTCCAGATCATCGCCAACGGCTGCTTCCTGATGGACACGTCCGACGGCCGCTCGGAGCGGGCCCTGGTCGACTCGGCGCTCGCCGCACTCGACGAACGCCCCGCCCCGCACGTCCTGATCGGCGGTCTGGGCGTCGGCTTCTCGCTCGCACACGCCGCCGCGAACCCGCGCTGGGGCCGGATCACCGTCGTGGAGCGGGAGCCCGCCGTCATCGACTGGCACCGCCGCTCCGGGCCGCTGTCCGCGCTCACCGCGCAGGCGCTCGACGATCCCCGGACGAACATTCTGGAAACGGATCTTGTCGAATTCGTCAATGAGACATGCGCCACTTTCGACGCGCTGTGTCTCGACATCGACAACGGCCCCGACTGGACGGTCACGGAGGGCAACGGCGGACTCTACGCGCGTGCCGGACTCACAAGCTGCGCAAGGGTGTTGAAGCCGGGCGGGGTGCTCGCCGTGTGGTCGGCCCGGCCCTCTGCGGAATTTGAGGGATCCCTATGGAATGCCGGGTTCAAACGGGTGCGTACCGATGAGATCCCGGTTGCCCGGGGCGTTCCCGACGTCGTGCACCTCGGCGTCCGACCTGGATAGCAAAGCCGTGGTGACTCCCCGTACTCTGCTTCCCTACGCCGATCATTCAAGCGTCAATCGCAGTCATGCGCAGACAAGGAATCACCCCACATGGTTCCGGAAAGCACTCCCCAGGGGCGGGCGATGGAGCAGACACACACCTCCCACAACGGCACGACGGCTACCCCGGGCGCACAGCGCCGGGTTCTGGTCGTCGAGGACGATCCGACGATCGTCGACGCCATCGCGACCCGCCTGCGCGCCGAGGGATTCCTCGTGCAAACAGCGGTCGACGGTCCGTCGGCGGTCGACACGGCCGAGGCCTGGCAGCCGGACCTGCTGATCCTCGACATCATGCTGCCCGGCTTCGACGGTCTGGAGGTCTGCCGCAGAGTGCAGGCCGCCCGTCCGGTGCCGGTCCTCATGCTCACCGCGCGCGACGACGAGACCGACATGCTGGTCGGGCTCGGCGTCGGCGCCGACGACTACATGACCAAGCCCTTCTCGATGCGTGAGCTGGCCGCCCGCGTGCACGTCCTGCTGCGGCGGGTCGAGCGGGCCGCCCTGGCCGCCGCGACCCCCCGGTCCGGCATCCTGAGGCTCGGCGAGCTGGAGATCGACCACGCGCAGCGCCGGGTGCGGGTACGGAGCGAGGACGTCCACCTCACGCCGACCGAGTTCGACCTGCTGGTGTGCCTGGCGAACACCCCGCGCGCGGTGCTCTCCCGGGAGCAGCTGCTCGCCGAGGTGTGGGACTGGGCGGACGCCTCCGGCACCCGCACGGTCGACAGCCACATCAAGGCGCTGCGCCGGAAGATCGGCGCCGAGCGGATCCGCACGGTGCACGGCGTGGGCTACGCCCTGGAGACGCCGACGCCATGAGCGGGGGTCCGGCCGGCCGGAGAGGCCCCAGGGAGCCCTGGGGCGGCGTGAGCCCGTTCTCGATCAAGACCAAGCTCGGCGCCCTGGTCGTCATCGCGGTCCTCATCACCACCGGGCTGATGATGATCGCGATGCGCACGGCCACCGAGCTGCGCTTCATCACGGTCTTCTCGATGATCGCCACACTGCTCATTACGCAGTTCGTCGCCCATTCGCTCACCGCGCCCCTGGACGACATGAACACGGTCGCCCGGTCCATCTCGCACGGCGACTACACCCGCCGGGTGCGCGAGAACCGGCGGGACGAGCTGGGCGACCTCGCCCAGACGATCAACCGCATGGCGGACGACCTGGAGGCCCAGGAGCGCCAGCGCAAGGAACTTGTGGCAAATGTCTCCCACGAGCTGCGCACGCCCATCGCGGGCCTGCGTGCCGTGCTGGAGAACATCGTCGACGGGGTCACCTCGGCGGACCCCGAGACCATGCGCACGGCCCTCAAGCAGACCGAGCGCCTCGGCCGGCTGGTGGAGACGCTGCTGGACCTGTCGCGCATCGACAACGGCGTCGTACCGCTGAAGAAGCGCCGTTTCGAGGTGTGGCCGTATCTGTCGGGCGTGCTCAAGGAGGCCAACATGGTCGCCTCCGCGCGCGCGGGCATCGCCTCCGGGTCCGGCAGCCACACCCGCAACGACGTCCATCTGCACCTCGACGTCTCCCCGCCGGAGCTGACCGCGCACGCCGATCCGGAGCGCATCCACCAGGTCGTCGCCAACCTGATCGACAACGCGGTCAAGCACAGCCCGGCGCACGGCCGGGTCACCGTCAAGGCGCGGCGCGGGACCCTGCCGGAATCCCTTGAGCTGGAGGTTCTCGACGAGGGCCCCGGCATTCCGCGCTCTGAGTGGCACCGCGTCTTCGAGCGGTTCAACCGCGGCCAGATCATGCGGCCGCACGGACCGGGCAGCGACGGCGGCACCGGGCTCGGGCTCGCGATCGCCCGCTGGGCCGTGGATCTGCACGGCGGCCGGATCGGTGTGGCCGAATCCGAGCGGGGCTGCAGGATTCTTGTCACCCTTCCGGGACTTCCATCTCTGCCAAGTTGACGTAAAGTTCGAACCGGAGCCACAAGATCCATCTCTGTTCCGCGCCGACGGACACGTGTGATCAGGCAGAGGGCCGCGCCGTCGTCGCGAAGGGCCCCGCCGGGCGCTTCCCTCATGCGGTCTCATCAAGCGGAACCACGCTTGTTTCCCGCCATTTCCTCCCCCGAAACCCGCTCTTTGATGTGACTTACACGACGATGGACCGGCCCGGCCTGACCTTCACCGTCTCGGGGGCGTAGCCTTTATTCCCGCTGTCCATCACCTTGTGAAGCGGAAGAGGGCGGTTGCCGCCGTGTCGCCACAGTCCCCCAGTAACTCGAGCATCTCGACCGACGCAGACCAAGCGGGGAAGAACCCCGCGGCCGCGTTCGGCGCGAACGAGTGGCTCGTCGACGAGATCTATCAGCAGTACCTCCAGGACCCGAATTCGGTAGACCGAGCCTGGTGGGACTTCTTCGCCGACTACAAGCAGGGTGCGGCTCCCGCCCCGGCTGCGGCGGGTACTGCGGCCGCGGGGGCGTCGTACCAGACGCTCTACACCAGCGCGAAGATCGGCGGGGTGCGGGGCATCTCCACGGCCACCGCTGACCCACGGCGGTACGTCCGCCTCCGGGTACGCCCAGCC
>NZ_JBEYVC010000155.1:0-25513 GCF_040643855.1 Streptomyces sp. NPDC047072
GCCCATGCCCAGCGCGGTGGCGGCCTCGCCGAGCGGCAGCGCGGCGGCGTACTGCGCGTGCAGCCGTCGCTCGGCGGCGGAGCTGGCACAGCGCCGCAGCCGGGGCCCGGTGAGGGCGTCCTGCGCGTGGTCGAGGGCGGCGGTGAGGGCGACGCGGCGGGCCGTGGCCCGACCGGTCCCTACGGCGTCGAGGAGGTCGGCGACGGCGTCGTAGACCCTGGCGACCGCCTCCCGCTCCCCGTCGAACCGGAAGTCCCCGGCGATCGCGCCGGGCGTGGGCAGGACGAGCCGCAGTCCGAGCAGCCACACGGCTCCGGCGAGGTAGGCGAGCGCGCGCTGCCAGCCCGCCTCCGGCAACGGCATGCCGGCCCCGATGGCGGACGCGACGAGCAGTTGCGTACCGGCCGCGGAGGCGACGGGTCCGATGGCACTGACGCTCCCTGCGGCCAGCCCCACGAGGGTGAGCAGCACGCTGAGCGTCACGGCCCCGACCCGGTCCCCGGCGTACGTCCCGACGAACATCCCGACCGCCCCCGCGGCCGCGGGCACCCCGATCCGCCGCACGGAAGCCCGCCGGCTGCCGGGCCGGTCGTTGATCCCGGCGAGCATCGCGGCGATGGCGGCGACGACCCCGAGCGAGGTACGCCCGGCCATGACCGCGGCCAGCAGCAACGGCCCGGCGGACAGCGCGCCCCGCACCACCGCGCTCCACGGGATCGGCCCCCGCTGCGCACGGAGGGCATGGGCGAGCCAGGGCGGAAGGGCAAAGGACACGGGGCTCCTGTCGGCTGGGGAGGCGGGGGTGTGCCTTCGGGCGACGGTGGCCGGGCTACGGGCTGTGATCTCCACGGTAGATCGCGTTCTTGGACGGATCGGGACGCTCGTGTTACTCGCGTGTGACGATGTCTGTAGAGACCACGTTCTTTATGAACTCAACTCCAGCTTTGTGAACTCGACTCCAGGAGCTGCTCGGCGGCGGTGATCGTCCGCAGCAGCGCCGCCGGGTCGGGGCGCAGGTGCGTCAGAAGGTCGTCCACCCCTCTGAGGCCGGCCCGCTCCAGCAGCCGTTTCTCGTTGGTCACCCATTCGCCCCGCGCCGCCAGCACCCCGTGACCCGCCTGTACGGCGGCGGTGGCGACGGCTCCCGCGACCTCGGTCGGTCGGCCCGCCGGGGCGTGGTTGGCCTTGGCGTAGGCGAGGGTGGCGCGGGCGGTGCCGTGCCAGCGACCGGCGGCCGAGGCCCGCAGCTTCTCGGGATACCCGGCGGGCTTCGGGAGTTCACCCCGCAGCACCTGGTTGATCGCCAGCTCCGCGACGATCAGATAGCTCGGAATCCCGGCGAGATGGAAGAGCAACGGCTCCACCCGGAACCGCCCTTCCTCCGCCTCGGCCAACTCCCGTTCCACCAAGTCGAGATCGCGATAGTGGACGTCGACCCGCCTTCCCTCGATCGTCAGCCACGCGCCCCCGTTGAACACCCCGCCACCCCAGCCGCCGATCTCGGACACCTCCCCCTCCCAGCCGACCTCGCGCAGGTCGGCGGGGTCGAAGGCGCCCCGGTAGTAGACCGCCAGGTCCCAGTCACTGTCCGGCCGTGCGGTCCCCTGGGCTCGGGAGCCGCCGAGCGCCACGGCCCGCACGGCGGGGAGGGCGGCCAGGCGGTCGGCGGTGGCGTCGAGGAAGTCGGAGTCGTCGGAGAGCGGGGTGGGCATGGGGCGCAGCGTACGGAGCCCCGCCGGAGGTCTCCACACGATTACGCGCCGAGGCCGTTGTCAGTGGCAGGCGTTACTAATGGAGTCGTCACTCAGCGTAACGACGACGGGGGAACCACTGATGACGATGTACGAGAAGGATCCGGACCCTGGAGCGCACCGCACCCACCTCTCCGCCGCCGGGCTACGGGCCCGCGGCTGGACCGCCGGCATGATCCGCCGACTGCTCGGCGAGCCCGATCTGCGGCGGGAGAACCCGTGTTTCCGTACGGCCCCGCAGACCCGTCTCTACCGCGTCGAGCGGGTCGAGGCGGCCGAGCGGAGCGAGGAGTTCAAGGCCGTCGCGGCGGTGGCCGCCCGGCGGTCGGCCGCGGTGCGGGAGGCGGTGTCGCGCAGACGACGTGAGGTGCTCGCCCGGATCGCGGCGGAACCGATCGACGTGCCCGTACTCACCGCCGAGAGACTGACGGCGCTGGCCGCCGAGCATCGCGACCACCTCGGCGAGCCGCCGGGGGACTCGCTCGACCGCTGGAAGGTCGACTGGCTCCGACGTCGGCTGACCCGCTACGACGACCTCCTCGACGAACTGTCGTCCGGCCGCGCCGGTCGCGTCGCCGCCGAGCAGCTGCTCCGCCGCAGGATCTACACGGCCATCGCCCAGGCGTACCCGAACCTTGCACAGGAGTGCGAACGCCGGATGCGTGAACAGGAGCACGGTCCGTCGCCAGGATGACTTCGCAGGTCGGACTGTGCTCAAGGGGCGCCGGCCGGCGGTTCTCCTTCCTACGCTCCGGGCTCATGAAGGACGATCAGGTCACCCGTGTGCACCAACGCCTGGCGGCGGCCCCCGAGTTGTCCCCCGTGGCCTTCGGCGAAGGCCGCCGGTTCGGGCTCTGGGATCTCGCTTCACTCGCCGAGGGCGCCTTCGGCGAGTGCGTCGACCCGGACTCCCTCACCCTGACGGCGGAGAAGCGGTGGCGACTCCGGCTGGGGGCGGAGGGACGCGAGTGCGGGCGGGCCGACGAATTCCGGGTGCGGTACTGGATCCGCTCGCCGGAGGACCCCGGTGGGAAGCCCCTCGGCACCGTCGCCGTCGACACCTGGCGGGTCGGCACGGGCGCGCTGCGCGTCACCTCTCTCTACGTCCACCCCGTCGCCCGCGGACAGGGGCTCGCCTCGTCCGCCCTCGACCTGGTCTACGACGCCTGCCGCGCCGAAGGGCTGCACGGACTCCGGCTGGACACCCACTGGACCTGGCAGGAGACCGTTCGCTACTACCTCCGGCGCGGACTGTGGGTCACCTCGTGGAAGCACGCACTGGGGTTCGCCCGGCTGTCGTATCTGCCTCGCTACGAGGTCCGGGAGACCGGCGAGGAGGAGTTGACGTTCCTGGTGACCGACAGCGAAGGACGGCTCGTCCCGCTCCTCGTCGCCGGGAGCGACGGCGGGCGTCTGAGCCTTCGGGAGAGCGAGGAGTACGGGTGGACACAGGACCGATTCGACGCCGTTCGGCTGTATGCGCGCTCGACTCTGGCGCTGCATCTGGCCGTGCGCGGACGGCCGTTGGTGCGTGGGACGGAGACACGGGCCAGAGCGCATGACTGGTGCGACATCGGTGAGCCCGAAGGACTCGCGTACAAGATCGACGTCTTCGAGCAGGTGGCCCGGGAAGGGGGATGGCGGGTCGAGACACCGTACGGCGGGCTCTCGGCGCTCTGACCTGGGCTCGTGGAAATTCGGGTGCGGAGCGGGTGCGTCGGTCCGGATGATCGGGAGGTTGTCCGTCGGCTGCCCCTGGAGTCCTCGTGATTCGTCGCGTCACCTCGCCCGCCCTGTTTCCGCCGCCCACCTACTCCCACGCCTCCGTCGTCGAGGCGGGCACGAAGCTCGCGTTCCTCGCCGGGTCGGTACCGCTCGACGGTGCGGGGAACCTCGTAGGCGAGGGGGATCCAGTGCGGCAGGCCGAGCAGGTGATGGTGAATCTCCGCGAGCAACTGCGGGCGGTCGGCAGCGACTTGGAGCATGTGCTGTACACCGACGTGTACGTCGTGAGCAGTGAGACCGCGGCGCTGTCCGCCGTGTGGGAGGTCGTCGAGGCGTCCGGGCTCAGCGTCGGCCCGCACTCGTCGACCCTGATCGGGGTCGCCTGTCTCGGGTATACGGGCCAGCTCGTGGAGATCACGGCCACGGCCGTGGTGCCCGAGGGGGCGACGGCATGACGGGCAAGGTCGTCATCCGGCGGGCCACCGGCCCCGACGCCGCCGCAACGGCCGACGTCTATCTGCGGTCGTTCACCGCCGCGTTGCCCACGGTCACCCGGCCCCGCTCCGACGACGAGGTGCGGGACTACATCCGGGACGTGGTGATACCCCACCGCGAGACCTGGGTCGCCGAATCGGTGGCCGAGGGGCGGGTCGTGGGGCTGATGGTGCTCAACGCCGACCTGCTCTCCCAGCTCTATCTCGACCCCGGCTGGCGGGGCCGCGGCCTCGGCGACCGTTTCGTCGCGCTGGCCAAGGACCGCGCTCCGGGCGGGCTCCACCTGTGGACCTTCCAGGTCAACAAGCCCGCCCACCGGTTCTACGAGCGGCACGGCTTCGTCGCCGAGGAGTACACGGACGGCAGCGGGAACGAGGAGAAGGAGCCGGATGTGCGGTACGTGTGGCGGCCCTGAGCCTCCGGGTCAGGACGGCGCTCCCCAGGTCCTCCGCTTCGCCACTGGCCGCGCATAGCTCCCCGCCCGGCTGGTCGTCAGCCCCAACTCCACCAGGGACTCGGCGAGTTTGACCGCCGCCGCGACCCCGTCGACCACGGGAAGCCCCAGCTTCTCCCCCACCGTGCGCTGGAGTCCGGTCATCCCGGCGCAGCCGAGGACCAGGACCTCGGCGCCGGCCTCCCGGACCCGTTCGGCGGCGGCCAGGAACGCCGTCTCGGTGCGTTCCTGGTCCGTCAGCTCCAGCACGCCCAGCCCGGTGCCCGCCACCGCGACGCAGTTCCGTCCGACCCCGGCCAGTTCCAGGCTGTCCTCGATCTGCCCGCACGAGCGCTCCAGAGTGGTCACGACCCCGTAGCGGCGGCCGAGCAGACAGGCCAGATGGGCCGCCGCCTCGGTGATGTCGACGACCGGCACGTCGACCAGCTCCCGGACGCCCTCGCGCCCGTGCTCGCCGAAGCCGGCCATCACGACCGCGTCGTAGGCGGGACCGTCGTAGGTGCGCAGCAGGTCGATGACCGCCGCGGCCGACAGATAGCTGTCGAGCCAGCCCTCCGCCGACTCGGGTCCCCACGCCGGGGTCAGCCCGAGCACGGTGGTGCCCGGGCCTGCCACGGCCCGGGCACCTCGTACGATCTCCTCGGTCATCGCCTGCGTGGTGTTGCAGTTGGTGACGACGATCCGCACGTCTCTCAGACCTCCACGGGCTCTTCGACGGAAGCGGGGGCGCTGCGCTCGCTGCGGCACAGCAGCGCGTACAGTCCGGCCGCGAGGGCCGTACCGATGAACCACGAGTACGGGGCGACGTCGCTGAACGTCTTGACCAGCGCGAGGACACCGGCCACGCCCGCCGCGGGCAGGAACGCCCACAGCGCCTTGGGGTTGACGCCCCGGCGGTAGTAGTAGCGGGAGCCGGGCGTGGCGTCGAACAGCTCGTCGACGTTCACGCGGCCCTTCTTGACCCAGTAGTAGTCGAGCATGATCACGCCGAACAGCGGGCCCAGGAAGGCGCCGAGGCCGCCGAGGAAGTAGTTGACGACGGTCGGGTTGGAGAAGAGGTTCCAGGGGGTGACGACCAGCGCGGCCACCGTGCTGATCATGCCGCCGATCCGGAAGGTGATCTTCTGCGGCCAGACGTTCGCCAGGTCGTACGCCGGTGAGACGAAGTTGGCGACGATGTTGACGCCCATGGTGGCGATGGCGAAGGTGAGCGCGCCGAGCACCATCACCCAGGTGTTGCCGACCTTGGCGACGAGTTCGGCCGGGTCGGTGATGGCCTGGCCCCAGACCTCCAGGGAGCCGGCGGTGACGATCACCGAGACGACCACGAAGGCCGTGGAGTTGATGGGCAGGCCCCAGAAGTTGCCGCGGCGCACGGTCCTGTAGTCCGGCGCGAAGCGGGAGAAGTCGCAGAAGTTGAGCATCAGCGTGCCGTAGGTGGCGAGGATCAGTCCGATCGCGCCGAACCACTGCCGCCACTGCTCGCCGACCGACACCGGGTGCGGGGTGGTGGTGAGCGAGATGCTCCAGCCGGCCTTGGCCAGCACCCAGACCGCGAGGGCGATCATGACGAGCCAGATCGCCGGGCCGCAGAAGTCCTGGAACTTCCTGACCGACTCCATGCCCTGGCTGATGATCAGCGCCTGGATCAGCCAGAGCGAGACGAAGGAGACCCAGCCGAGCGCGTCGAGTCCCAGGAAGGAGCTGTGCGTCCAGGACTCCAGTCCCGGCCAGGCGGCCAGCAGCATCACGTTGACCGCGACGGAGGCGAGGTAGGTCTGGATGCCGTACCACATGATGGCGATCACGGCCCGGATGAGGGCCGGGATGTTGGCGCCCCAGACGCCGAAGCTGATGCGGCTGACGACGGGGAACGGCACGCCGTGGCGCTGGCCGATCTTCCCCATCCAGTTCATGCCGACGTAGATGAGCACGAAGCCGACGAGCAGGGAGGTGAAGACCTGCCAGACGTTCATGCCGAGGACCAGCAGACCGGCGGCGAAGGTGTAGTTGCCCAGGTTGTGGACGTCGGACATCCACATGGCGAAGAGGTCGAAGACCTTCCAGTTCCGCTTGCCCGCGGGTGCGAGGTCTTCGTTGGTGAGCCGGGGATCGGGGACGAACGCTGGTGTGCCGGTGGCTTCGGCGCTGTCGGCGAGGGACACGGGGCCTCCAGGGACGGGGGACGGAGGACTGCAGCCGTTTGGTATACCAAACTGCGGTCATGGTGCCGCCGTCAAGCATCTTGACCGATGTCCGTCCTGTTACGGCTCCGTAAAAGACCCCTCGCGTCGGCGAAGATGGGCCCATGACGAAGATCGAACCCCTCGGTGCGGTGCGCGAGCGTGTCCTGGCCACACTGCGGCAGGACATCATCGCGGGGCGGCTGCGGCCGGGCGACCGACTCGTCGAGAGAGAGCTGGCCGACCGTCTCGGGGTCTCCCGGGTGCCGGTCCGCGAGGCGATCCGCGGGCTGGTCGCGGAGGGCTTCGTCCACTTCGAGACCCCGCGCCGTACGGTTGTGCGCCGGCTGACCCCGAACGACGTCAAGGAGCTCTTCGAACTGCGCGAGGCCCTGGAGGTGTACGCCGCCGGGCTCGCCGCGGCCCGCGCGACCCCGCAGGACCTGGCCGAGGTCCAGGAACTCCTCGACCAGGCGGCCGCCGCGACCGAGGCGGCGGACGCCGAGACCATCACGGACGTCAACAGCCGCCTGCACGACAGCATCGTCGCCATGGCCCGCAACAGCCTGCTGATCGAGGCGCTGGAGCCGGTCGCCGGGCGACTGCGCTGGCTGACCCGGCGCAACGAGGAGTGGGGCCAACTGCTCGTCGAACACCGCGAGTTGTACGAGGCGATCGCCTCCGGCGACCCGGAACGGGCCCGCACGCACGCGTTGACGCACGTACGGACCAACTACGAGTCGACGGTACGGCAGTTGTTCGGTGACTCGGCCGAACTGACCTAGCGGCGGGCGTACTTGTCGGTGGCGGCCACCAGCGCCTGGGCCACGTCCGGCGCCCCCGCGTTGTGTCCCACGTCGTCGATGAGCACCAACTCGCTTCCGGGCCAGGCCCGGTGGAGCCGCCACACGGTGCCCAGCAGGTTGCCGAGGTCGAGGCTGCCCTGGACGAGGGTGCCGGGGATGTCCTTCAGCAGCGGCGCGTCCCGCAGGACGACGCCCTCGTCGTTGCCCTCGCCCAGGAAGTGGCCGTTGCCCCAGTAGTGGGTGACGGTACGGGCGAAGCCCTGCCGGAACACCGGGTCCTCGTAGCGCGGCACCGACCTCGGCGGCGACGGCTCGATCGCGGTCTCCCAGTCGGTCCACGCCCGCGCCGCCCGCGCCCGGACCTCGGGGTCGGGTGATTCCAGCAGCCGGTTGTAGGCGGCGGCGAGGTTCCCGGACCGCTCCTCGACAGGCAGTTCTCCGACGAACCTCTCGAAGGCATCCGGGAACATCTTCCCAAGTCCCCTGGTCAGCAAGGCGACTTCGGGGTTCGATCCGGTCGCGACCCCCACGAGCACCAGCTCCGTCACGGCCTCCGGATGCGTCTGCGCGTACCGCAGCCCCAGCACCGACCCGAACGACAAGCCCCGCACCAGCCACCGCTCGATCCCCAGATGCCGCCGCAGCAGCTCCAGGTCGGCGATGAGATGCGGGGTCGTGTTGACGCTCATGTCGGTGTCGTACGCGCTCGCCGGCGGCGTCGACCGCCCCGCGCCCCGCTGGTCCAGCAGCACGATCCGGTACAGGGCCGGGTCGAACAGCCGCCGCGCCCACGGCGTGCACCCGGACCCCGGCCCGCCGTGCAGCACCACCGCCGGCTTGCCGTCCGGGTTCCCGGAGGTCTCCCAGTAGACGCGGTTGCCGTCACCGACGTCGAGCATGCCGTGGTCGTACGGTTCGATCTCCGGATACAGGCCCATCGGGGCAGATTAGATCTTCTACGACGCCCAGGGCACGCCCTTTTTGCAGCCGCTCCGCTCTACGGCAGTCCCGCCGCCTCCGCCGCCGTGCGCAGCACGTCCCGGAGCATCTCGGGGGTGAGTTTGCCGGTGAAGGTGTTGCGCTGGCTGACGTGGAAGCAGCCGAAGAGGTCCAGGCCGTCGAGCGGGACGCGCGTGCCGTGTCCGAAGACGGGCCGCGGACGGGGCACGCTCCACCCGGCCGCGGCGAACGCGGGCAGCGCGGCCTGCCAGCCGAAGGCGCCGAGCACGACGACCGCGCGCAGCGTCGGCCGCAGCAGGGTCAGCTCCTGTACGAGCCAGGGCCGGCAGGTGTCGCGCTCCCCCGGTGTCGGCTTGTTCTCGGGCGGGGCGCAGTGCACGGGCGAGGTGACCCGCACGCCGTACAGCTCCAGCCCGTCGTCCGCCGCCACCGACGTCGGCTGCGAGGCGAACCCCACGTCGTACAGCGCCTGGTACAGCACGTCCCCCGACCGGTCCCCGGTGAACATCCGCCCCGTCCGGTTCCCCCCGTGCGCCGCCGGCGCCAGCCCCACGATCAGCAACCGCGCGTCCACCGGCCCGAACCCGGGCACCGGCCGCCCCCAGTACGTCCAGTCCCCGAAGGAGGCCCGCTTGACCCGAGCCACCTCCTCCCGCCACGCCACCAGCCTCGGACAGGCCCGACATCCGGCAACCCGGCGATCGAGTTCGACAAGCGCGTCCATGGCTCCACGGTACGGGGGCGCCGGGCGGAGCAGGGGGTGGGTGGGCTGGCCAAGGGGCGGACGGTGCAGAGCTGAGGGCCGGTCGGGACTGGAAGGCAGGGTGGGAAGACCGGCCGCCGAGGAGTGGCTGGGGAGCGAGACGACCGGGCCGAGCCGGACGCCGGAGCGGAGCGGCCGGGAGGCGGGACGGCCGAGCGGAGAGGGACGTCCAACGGGACAGAACGGCCGGGCTGGGGTGGAGACGGCCGGGAGAGGGGACTGCCCGGGACGGAAGGCCAAGTGGCCGCGAGGCAAGACCGCCAGCCCGGGACGGAAGGCCAAGTGGCCGCGAGGCAAGACCGCCAGCCCGGGACGGAAGGCCAAGTGGCCGCGAGGCAAGACCGCCAGCCCGGGATGGAAGGCCAAGTGGCCGCGAGGCAAGACCGCCAGCCCGGGATGGAAAGCGAGGCGGCTGAGGGTGGTGAGGTGAGAGGCCATCGGGCCGGGGTGCGGTGGAGCCCCGATTGCCCCCGCCGCCGGGATCAGTCTCTGCACTGGCCCCCTGCCCCCGCTCCGGTCCTCGTCCCAGAAATCCCGTCCGACTCCGACCGCACCGAGTACTAAGGTCGAGGCATGGCTCTGGAGCGCGCGGACGACGACAACACGGGTGGGACCGGCCCGGCAGCCGACGGCACCGAGTCGGCGGACGCGAGCCGGAACGCCAAGAGCACCGGGTCCGCCCCCACCGACACCCCGGACCCGAAGATCGTCGCCGCCATCGCCGCCGCCGAGGCCGCCGCGCCGCAGAACGGCGAGACCGTGCGGATCGACAGCTGGATCTGGTCCGTACGCCTGGCCAAGACCCGTTCCCTGGGCGCCACCGCCTGCCGGGGCGGCCATGTGCGTGTGAACGGGGAGCGGGTGAAGCCCGCCTACTCCGTGCGCGTCGGCGACGAGGTGCGGGTGCGCCAGGAGGGCTGGGAACGCGTCGTCATCGTCAAGCGCCTGATCCGCAAGCGGGTCGGCGCCCCCGTGGCCGCCCAGTGCTACATCGACAACTCTCCCCCGCCGCCGCCCCGCCAGGCCGTCGCCCCCATCGGCATCCGCGACCGCGGCGCCGGCCGCCCCACCAAGCGCGACCGCCGCGAACTGGAACGCCTCCGCGGCCTCCAAGAGGGCAGCAGCCGCCCCACCGGCTCAGGCCGCCGCGGCACTTCCGGCGACGACGAAACCCACTGACCTCCCACACCGATATCGACGGGCCCCCACCCACGTCAGCCACCACGGTGAGGCCGGCCCCGCCCCCGCAAGGGCAGGACCGACCTCACCGCAGCGGCCGCCGGGCCGTCTCCCGGTCATGACCGTCGTCGCACCAGCCGCAGCAGGTCGGCGTTGTGGCCGCGTCGGGCCCAGGCGATCAGGGCGAGCGGCACGATGAGGATGAGCGGTGTCGCCGCGTTCTCCCCGTCGAAGTAGCTCATCTGGACGACGAACGCGCCGACCATCAGCCCGCTCAGCGCGACGGCCGCGACCGACTGGAGCACCGGGATCAACAGGGCGACCCCACCGGCCAGTTCGAGGACGCCGATGATGTACATCCCCGTGTGGCCCCAGCCCATCTTGTCGAAGCCCTCGACGGCCGAGGGGTGCGCGATCAGCTTGGGGAGCGCGCTCGCGATCATGTAGAAGAGGGCGAGCACGACCTGCAGGGCGCGCAGGGCGATCCGGGCACGGCGCCCACGGGGAGTCGCGGACTCACCGACGACGACGGAAGCGGTGCGGGAAGCAGCGGCGGAGGTGACGGGGACGGTGGTCTCGGACATCGGAGTCTCCTGTGGGAAGCGGTCCTTGGTGCTTTCGCAGAGGTAGACCGCCCCCCACCCGGAAACTCATCGACGAGACCGCACCCGATTCACGCCGGCACCGCCCGCACCCATATCCCGTCCTCCGTCAGATACCGGTCCACCCTCAACCCCGCCTCCGCCAGCGCCTCCTCGAACTGCTCCTTGGTCAACGGCCGTACCCGGAACGTCTGTGTCCAGCTCGCGTCCGGGAACTCGTACTCCGCGCGCACCGAGTTGACGCCCGGGGCGATCGGCTCGGAGGACGCGATCCGTACCGTGAAGCCGCTCGGATCGACCCGTTCGCGCGGCACCTCGGTGTGGTAGTCCGCGCCCTCCCGCTGCACCAGCACACAGCCGTCCGCCGCGACATGTGCCGCGCAGGTGCGCAGCAGTCCGCGCCGCACCTCCAGGTCCGCGGTGTGCACGAGGAACGACGCGAGCAGCACCGCGTCGAACCGCTCCCCCAGATCCAGGTCCTCGATCGGACTGCATATCGTCTTCGCCCCGCGCACCCGCTCCAGCATCTCGGCGGACTCGTCCACCGCCGTGACCGTGAAGCCCCGCTCGACCAGCGGATGCGTCATACGGCCGACCCCGCTGCCCAGTTCGAGAATCCGCGCACCCGCCGGCACCGCCCCGGCGATGATGTCCGGCTCCGCTCCCACCGGCAGCCGTGAGTAGAGCTCGACCGCGCACCCGTCCGGGGTGATCGCCCCGGGTCCCGTCCCCTGATGTCCCGCTCGCTTCTTCAGCTCCATGCCCGTCCAACGGCCCACCCCCGCACGGCCGTTCCCACCCCGAACACGTTCACCCGTACGAGTGGCACCCCAGAGTGCCGAGCCCTCCCCGGAGCCCCCCGCCTAGAGCGAGAACCACCCATGCCCGATGTACCAGTGCCCACCCGCCCGCAGATGATCCCCCACCGCCCGCTCCACCACCGTCCGCCGCGGCAGGCCCTCCACCGGCAGCTCGGGATCCCCGAACACGAACTGGACCGGCTCGGTGTCCGCCGGCTCCAGGTCCTGGGGCGCCAACCGGAAACGCTCCTGGAAGCGGACGATGTTGGAGTCCGCGGGCAGGTGCTCCTTCAGTTGCGAGTCGAGCAGCCAGGAGTGGCAGAGGACGGTCCCGTGCGCCTCCTCGGCGAAGTACCGGGCGAAGAAGTCGACGGCCAGGGCGAGCGAGCGTTCGCACGCGGCCGGGGACATCGGACCGAGGAAGTCGGGGATGTGGAGGCTCAGACAGGGTGTGCCGGGCGCGAGGTCCAGTCCGGCGGCCACCAGCGTCCGCCGGTGCCACGGCCCGTACGTCGTCCGCTCGAACTGAAGCCTCCCCAGCTGGTACAGCGCGCCCCGGAAGTGGTTGGTGAGCCACCCCACGGTCTGCACGCCCGTCCGGCCGTACCGCCGCCGGTGCACGGCCATGTTCCGGCCGAGGTCGGCGAGGCTGCGCCGGGACACGTCGGCCGGGATGCCGCGTGAGCGGTGGTAGGCGCGGACGTGGGGCAAGGCGGCCACGAAGACGTACACGGGGAAGCAGCGCTGGAGCGCGCCGGCCGGCCAGTCCAGCTCGGGCAGGTCGATCGGATCGCCGATCGTGCCGATGTGCCGGACGAGTTCCTCGACGGAGTGCTCCAGGAAGCGCCGCAGTTCGGGGTCGTCGGTGACACGCCTGCCCACGCGCACGAGTTCGTTGACGTCCTCGTGCGGTACTGCGAGTTCCACCAGCGTCTCGGCGAGCTCGTCGGCGTCCGGAAGCACGCGGTCACCCCCTGTCCGGCCTCTGTGGTCGACCTGTCCGGGCCTCGTTGGTCGACGTCCGTCTCGAAGAGTACGTTGCAAGCAGGAGCGGTGAATCCGAATGCGTACGGGCAGTGAGCCGACGACAGCGCGCAGTGCACTGCGGGCGCGCTTCTGGCTGAGCGTGTGGGGGCTGGTCTGGGCGGTCCTCGGCACCGTCGCGTTCGCCGTCGCGGGGCGCCCCGGATGGGCCGTGGCCTGCGGTGTCCTGTGGCTGGTGATCACCGTCGACCTGACGATGATCCTCCGGCACGTCCGCCAGGGCCCGCACTACCAGCCGGGCCCCGACATCCCGCCGTACCGCCCGCCGGAGAGCGGAGGACGCCGGTAGCCGTCGTACGACATGATCCGGCGCCCGCGCTCGGGGCGCTCAGGAGTCGAAGCGCGCCGCCTTCAGGAACTCCGGCTTCGGGTCCAGTGCCGCCGCCAGCCGGAAGTGGCGTCTGGCCTGGTCGGACCGTCCCTGTCGCTCATAGGTGCGGGCGAGCGCGAAGTGGGCGAAGGCGTTGTCCGGCTCACGCTCCAGCACGATGGTGAACTCCAGCTCGGCGGGGCGCAGTTGCGCGGCCGCGAAGAAGGCACGCGCGCGCAGCAGCCGGGCCGCGGTGTTCTCCGGGTGGGCGGCGATGACCTGGTCGAGCAGTTTCACCGCACCCCGCGGGTCCCGCGCGGCGAGCAGTTGCTCGGCGGCGCGGAAGTCGATGACATGCGTCTCCGGAGTACGTCCGGTGGAACCGCTGGTCTCGGGCACGGCACATCCCTTCCCTCACTGGAAAGGTTCAACGCCCGGTCGGGAGGACGCTATTCCTGCGTCTCGTGGGACGCGTGTGCTCTGCGCACGAGATCCGCCCATACGTCCCGTACCTGTCGGCGCAGTTCCTCCAGGGGTACGTCGTTGTCGATCACGATGTCCGCGATCTCCCGGCGCTTCTCGCGCGTCGCCTGCGCGGCCATACGCGCGCGTGCGTCCTGTTCGGTCATGCCGCGCAGCCGCACGAGCCGGTCCAGCTGGGTCTCGGGGCTCGCGTCGACCACGACGACGACGTCGTAGAGGGCGGCGAGGGAGTTCTCCGCGAGGAGCGGGACGTCGTGCACGACGACGGCGTCCGCGTCGGCGGCGGACTCCAGTTCGCGGGAGCGGGCGCCCACCAGGGGGTGCACGATCGAGTTGAGGACGGCCAGCCTGTCGGCGTCGGCGAAGACGATGGAGCCGAGCTTCGGCCGGTCCAGGCTCCCGTCGGCCGCGAGCACGTCCGCGCCGAACGCGTCCACGACCGCGGCGAGGCCGGGCGTCCCCGGCGCGACGACCTCGCGCGCGATCCGGTCCGCGTCGATCAGCACGGCGCCGTGCTCCACGAACAGCCGCGACACCTCACTCTTGCCGGCGCCGATTCCTCCGGTCAGGCCCACAGTCAGCATGCCCCGCAGCTTAGGCGCTGCCGCTGACACCGCACCCCTGGGACCTCAGTTGTCGCCTTCCCGTTCCGCCAGGAAGCGCTCGAACTCCATGCCGATCTCGTCCGCCGACGGGATGTCCACCGGCTCGGCGAGCATGTTGCCGCGGCTCTCCGCGCCCGCCGCCGCGTCGTACTGGTGCTCTAGACCCTGGACCAGGGCGACCAGGTCCTCGTCGCCCTCGCGGACCTGGCGGTCGATCTCGGTCTGGGTGCGGTGGGCGTCGGTGCGCAGGGCGTGCGCGATGCCGGGCAGGACCAGGCCGGTGGCCCCGGTGATCGCCTCCAGGACAGTCAGGGCCGCGTCCGGGTACGGGGAGCGCGCGATGTAGTGCGGGACGTGCGCCGCGACGCCCAGGACGTCGTGGCCGGCCTCCATGAGCCGGTACTCGACCAGGGACTCGGCGCTGCCGGGCACCTGCGCCTCGTCGAAGGGGCTGCGATGGCCGGGAACGAGCTCATGGCGGTTGCCGTGCGGGGTCAGGCCGACCGGGCGGGTGTGCGGGACGCCCATCGGGATGCCGTGGAAGTTCACGGACAGCCGGACGCCGAGCCGCTCCACGATCTGCTGGACGGCCTTGGCGAAGCGCTCCCACTCGACGTCCGGCTCGGGGCCGGAGAGCAGCAGGAAGGGCGCCCCGGTGGCGTCCTGGACGAGCCGCACCTCGATGGTGGGCTCCTCGTAGTCCGTCCACCGGTCGCGCTTGAAGGTGAGCAGCGGGCGGCGGGCCCGGTAGTCCACGAGCCGGTCGTGGTCGAAGCGGGCGACGACCTGGTGGGGCAGCGAGTCGAGGATCCGGTCGACGATCTGGTCGCCGGTCTCCCCCGCGTCGATGTACCCGTCGAAGTGGTAGAGCATGACAAGACCGGCCGACTCCTGGGCGAGCGCCATGTCGACCACGGCGAGCCCCTTCGGCTCCCATGCGTACAAACCCTGCGGATCAAGCACAGTGACCGCTCCTCCTCGTGTTCATACGCGTCAACGCCCCCTGAAGCAGGGGCATTCCCACACCAGCCCCTGATCAGCCCCTCTCTTAGCGGGATTTAATAACGAGGGCCGGCGCCGACTCCCCAGGGGCGCGGGGAACTGCGCGACCAGCCCCCACCGGCCCGCAGCCAAAAAACACTGAAGGACCGCACCTCGAAAGGTACGGCCCTTCAGTTCAAGAGCTATTGCTCAGTGAGCGCTCAGCTCTGGCCGCCGGCCAGCTTCTCGCGAAGCGCAGCGAGCGCCTCGTCGGAAGCGAGCGCACCGGAGGTGTCCGCACCCTCGGAGGAGTACGAACCGCCACCACCCGCGGCCGGAGCCGCACCCGCGGCGTCGCCGCCCTCGGCGGCAGCCGCCTCGTCGGCCTCGCGGGACTTGATGACCTGGGCCTGGTGCTGCTCGAAGCGCTGCTGCGCCTCGGCGTACTGGCCCTCCCAAGCCTCGCGCTGGGTCTCGTAGCCCTCGAGCCAGTCGTTGGTCTCGGGGTCGAAGCCCTCGGGGTAGATGTAGTTGCCCTGGTCGTCGTAGGACGCGGCCATGCCGTACAGGGTCGGGTCGAACTCGACCGAGGCCGGGTCGGCACCGAAGGACTCGTTGGCCTGCTTCAGCGAGAGGCTGATGCGACGGCGCTCGAGGTCGATGTCGATGACCTTGACGAAGATCTCGTCGTTGACCTGGACGACCTGCTCCGGGATCTCCACGTGGCGCTCGGCCAGCTCGGAGATGTGGACCAGACCCTCGATGCCCTCGTCCACGCGGACGAACGCACCGAACGGAACCAGCTTCGTGACCTTGCCGGGCACGACCTGGCCGATCTGGTGCGTGCGGGCGAACTGCTGCCACGGGTCTTCCTGGGTCGCCTTCAGCGACAGGGAGACACGCTCGCGGTCCATGTCGACGTCGAGGACCTCGACGGTGACTTCCTGGCCGACCTCGACAACCTCGGAGGGGTGGTCGATGTGCTTCCAGGAGAGCTCGGAGACGTGGACCAGACCGTCGACGCCACCCAGGTCCACGAAGGCACCGAAGTTGACGATCGAGGAGACCACACCGGAGCGGACCTGACCCTTCTGGAGGGTCGTGAGGAACGTCTGGCGGACCTCGGACTGGGTCTGCTCCAGCCAGGCACGGCGGGACAGGACCACGTTGTTGCGGTTCTTGTCCAGCTCGATGATCTTGGCCTCGAGCTCCTTGCCCACGTAGGGCTGGAGGTCGCGAACACGGCGCATCTCGACCAGGGAGGCCGGGAGGAAGCCGCGGAGGCCGATGTCGAGGATGAGACCACCCTTGACGACCTCGATGACGGTACCGGTGACGATGCCGTCCTCTTCCTTGATCTTCTCGATGGTGCCCCAGGCGCGCTCGTACTGGGCGCGCTTCTTCGAGAGGATCAGGCGGCCTTCCTTGTCCTCCTTCTGGAGAACAAGGGCTTCGATCTCGTCACCGACGGCGACGACCTCGTTGGGGTCGACGTCGTGCTTGATCGAGAGCTCGCGGCTCGGGATGACACCTTCGGTCTTGTAACCGATGTCGAGGAGAACCTCGTCCCGGTCAACCTTGACGATGACGCCGTCGACGATGTCGCCATCGTTGAAGTACTTGATCGTCTCGTCGATAGCGGCGAGGAAGGCTTCCTCGTTACCGATGTCGTTGACCGCAACCTGCGGGGTGGTGGCGGTGGTCTCGGTGCTGCTCGTCATGTGGGAAAGGGCTCCGGTACGGACATTGAAGTCGTAGGTACTGCTACGCCGGGAGCCCGTATCGCTCTGAAGAAGCCGGACAGCCAAGGAAGCGCCCCATCCGATGAAAACCGATGGCACGCCTCGAAAACCGAGGGGACATACGACAGATGCGAGCGCAGCCTGCTACGTCTGAGGTGCGCAGGCCCGCAGCGCAACTTGTAGCATACGGGGGCAGCCGGACAGGGTCAATGCGCGAAGGCGCACACCCGGGGCGGATCGCCGCATACCCGGCACAAGACGTGTCCCACGAGGCCACGCGCGCGTGCCGACGCCCCATTTGTGACGGCACCCAGGACGGGAACGGCCACCACTACGGGGCGGACCGAAGTGCCCGCACACTAATACGAGGGAGCCGATCATCCAAGAGCGCACATCACACGAGTCGGACCCCGAGCCGGAGGCCACGCGCCGGGACGCGGACGTCTCGGAGAGCGCCCGCGCCAACCGCGGCTGGTGGGACCGCAACGCCGACGAGTACCAGGTCGAGCACGGCACGTTCCTCGGCGACGACCGTTTCGTGTGGGGCCCCGAGGGTCTCGACGAGGTGGAGGCGGAGCTGCTCGGCCCGCCCGAGGATCTCAAGGGCAGGGACGTCCTGGAGATCGGCGCGGGCGCGGCCCAGTGCGCGCGCTGGCTCGCCGCGCAGGGCGCCCGCCCGGTCGCCCTCGACATCTCCCACCGCCAGCTCCAGCACGCGCTGCGGATCGGCGGAACGTTCCCCCTCGTGTGCGCCGACGCGGGCGCGCTCCCCTTCGCGGACGCCTCCTTCGACCTGGCCTGCTCGGCGTACGGCGCGCTGCCGTTCGTCGCCGACCCCGTGCTGGTCCTCAAGGAGGTGCGCCGGGTCCTGCGCCCGGGCGGCCGCTTCGTGTTCTCGGTGACCCACCCGATCCGCTGGGCGTTCCCGGACGAGCCCGGCCCCGAGGGGCTCTCGGTCTCGGCGTCGTACTTCGACCGCACGCCCTACGTCGAGCAGGACGAGGAGGGCCGGGCGGTCTACGTGGAGCACCACAGGACGATCGGCGACCGGGTCCGTGACGTGGTCGCCGGCGGTTTCCGCCTGGTCGACCTGGTGGAACCGCAGTGGCCGGTCTGGAACACCTCGGAGTGGGGCGGCTGGTCGCCGCTACGGGGCAACCTGATCCCGGGCACGGCGATCTTCGTGTGCGTACGAGACTGAGGGTGTGATCCGTTACGACGCTCTGGGCGCCCTTCCCGTACACGGCGCCCTTCCGGCCCTGAACGACGCCCTGGAGGGGCACGGCACCGCCGTTCTCGTCGCTCCTCCCGGCACCGGCAAGACGACGCTCGTCCCGCTTGCCCTGTCCGGACTGCTCGACGGCTCGCCCGCGCGGAAGGTCGTCGTCGCGGAGCCCCGCCGTATCGCCGCCCGTGCCGCGGCCCGGCGGATGGCGTGGCTGCTCGGCGAGAGGGCCGGCGAGAGCGTCGGGTACACGGTGCGCGGCGAGCGGGTGGTCGGGCGGCACACGCGCGTGGAGGTCGTCACGACGGGTGTGCTGCTGCAGCGGCTCCAGCGCGACCAGGAGCTGGCCGGCGTCGACGTGGTGGTGCTCGACGAGTGCCACGAGCGGCATCTGGACGCGGACACGGCGGCCGCCTTCCTGTGGGACGTACGGCAGACCCTGCGGCCGGAGCTGCGTCTGGTGGCCGCGTCCGCGACGACCGACGCGGCGGGCTGGGCCGGGCTCCTGGGCGGCGCGCCGGTGGTCGAGGCGGCGGGCGTCGCGCACCCCGTGGAGGTCGTGTGGGCGCCGCCGGCCCGTCCGGTACGGCCCTCGCACGGCATGTGGGTCGATCCCGCGCTGCTCGCGCACGTGGCGTCGGTGGTGCGGCGAGCGCTGGCCGAGCGGGCGGGGGACGTGCTGTGCTTCCTGCCCGGGGTGGGCGAGATCGCGCGGGTCGCCGGGCAGTTGGGCGGTCTCGGCGACGTGGACGTGCTCCAGGTGCACGGCAGGGCTCCGGCGGCCGTGCAGGACGCGGTGCTGGTGCCCGGTGAGCGGCGGCGGGTGGTGCTGGCGACCGCGGTGGCCGAGTCGTCCCTCACGGTGCCCGGAGTGCGGGTCGTGGTCGACTCCGGCCTCGCGCGGGAGCCTCGGGTCGACCACGCGCGCGGGCTGAGCGCGCTGGCGACGGTACGGGCCTCCCGGGCGTCCGGGCGCCAGCGGGCGGGGCGCGCCGGGCGTGAGGCGCCGGGTGCGGTGTACCGGTGCTGGGCGGAGGCCGAGGACGCCCGCCTGCCGCGTTTCCCGGCACCGGAGATCCAGGTGGCCGACCTGACGGCGTTCGCGCTCCAGGCGGCCTGCTGGGGCGATGCGGACGCCTCCGGGCTGGCGTTGCTGGACCCGCCGCCGGCCGGGGCCATGGCGGCGGCCCGGGAGGTGCTGACGGCTGTGGGCGCGGTGGACTCCGACGGCCGGGCTACCGGCCGGGGCGCACGGCTGGCCCGGCTGGGGCTGCATCCACGGCTGGGACGGGCACTCCTGGACGCGGCCGGGCCGGCCGGGGCCGAGCGCGCCGCCGAGGTCGTGGCCCTGCTGAGCGAGGAGGCACCGCGCGACTACGGCGACGACCTCGCGGCCGCACTGCGCACCGCCCGGCGCGGGAGCGACGCCTACGCGGGGCGGTGGCGGGCGGAGGTACGACGCCTGCGCACCCCCTCGTCGGAGGCGAGCGCGGTGGACCGCCCCCCGACCACCGGCGAGGACGGCGTCGCCGGTCTCGTCGCCGCCCTGGCCTTTCCCGAGCGGGTCGCCAAGGCGGACGGCGGCTCGTACCTCATGGCCTCCGGCACCCGCGCCGAACTCCCCGACGCCTCACCCCTGAGGGGCGCCCCCTGGATCGCCGTAGCCGTGGCGGACCGTCCCGTCGGCAAGGGGCACGCGCGCGTGCAGCTCGCCGCCGTGATCGACGAGGAAACGGCCCGGTCGGCGGCCGCGTCGCTGTACTCCGAGCGCCAGGAGGTCCACTGGGCCGACGGAGACGTGGTCGCCCGGCGGGTGGAGCGGCTCGGGGCGATCGAGCTCGCGGCACGGCCGCTCAGGAACGCCGACCCCGTCCTCGTACGCGAGGCGCTTCTGGAAGGGCTGCGTCAGGAGGGGCTACGGCTGCTGCGGTGGACGCCCGACGCCGACGTACTGCGCCAGCGGCTCGCGTTCCTGCACCACCACCTGGGTGACCCGTGGCCCGAGGTCTCCGACAGCGCGCTCCACGCGCGCGTGGACGAGTGGCTGGAGCCGGAGCTGAGCCGCGCCCGACGACGGGCCGACCTGGCGCATACAGACGCCGGTGACGCGCTCAAGAGGCTGCTCCCCTGGTCCTCCGGCGAAGCCCTACGGCTCGACGAGCTGGCGCCCGAGCGGATCGCCGTACCGAGTGGGTCCAGAATCCGGATCGACTACGGCAACCCCGAACAGCCGGTGCTCGCCGTGAAGTTGCAGGAGATGTTCGGTCTCCAGGCCACGCCGGAGATCGCCGGAGTGCCGCTGCTCGTGCACCTCCTCTCCCCCGCCGGGCGGCCCGCCGCCGTCACGGCCGACCTCGCTTCCTTCTGGAAGGACGGCTACAAGGGCGTACGGGCGGAGCTGCGCGGCCGTTATCCGAAGCACCCGTGGCCGGAGGACCCGGCGGCCGCCGAGCCGACGCGGTACACGAACGCGCGGCTCAGGCGGTGACGGGTTCGGGTTCGTCCGCCGTCACCGGCACCGGGCGGCGGCTGCGGGCCTCCAGCCACAGGGAGAGGGCCAGCAGGAGGACGCCCAGGGTCAGGAAGCCCCAGGGGAGGTACGACGTCATCAGCAGGACGAGCAGGCGGTTGGACTTCACCAGGTCGACGGTGTGCTCGATGTAGTCCTCGCGCATCTTCACGTGCCCGGCGAAGGCGGTGACCTTCTCGCGGCCGCCGAGGAGGGAGCCGCCGCGCAGCTCCTCCTTGTGGATCTCCTCGCCGTAGACGGGGGCGCCGGTGAGGGGCTCGACCCAGAACCTGCGGACCGTGGTGTACCAGCGGGTGGTGCCGGTCTTGGCGACGGACTCGGGGGTGATGCCCTTGACCGGCATGGTCTTGGGGAAGGGCACCTTGGTCCACGGGATGGTCTGCTCGAAGTAGTAGACCTTCACACCGCGGAAGGTCCGGGTCCCCTCGTAGTGGATGGGGTTGGTGGTGCGGGTCTGCGCGTCGAAGTACTCGTAGTCCCGTTTCTCCGTCAGGAAGGGCCACTTGAACTCGATGCCGGTGCGTTTGACGGGGTCGCCGTCGACCATCTCGCCGGCCGCGTGGACCGGGGCCTGGCTGTGGGCGTCGAAGATGTAGCGCTCGGGGATCTCGGAGACCATCTTGCCGTCGGGGCCCTGGACGTAGGACAGCCCGTCCCAGACGACGACGTCCTTCCCGACCGTCTTCTCGATCTTCTCGGAGGCCTCCACGTTTCCCTTGAGGGTCTGCACGATGGTGACCTTGGGGACCTGCTTGGCGGTCATCGTGCCGTAGTCGAGGAGGGTCGCGTCCTTCGCCTCCAGGACCATGTCCTGGTACTGGTTGGCCGGGATCTTGGCCAGACGCGGGAAGGCGTACCAGCGCAGCAGCGGGGACAGTGCCGCGAAGAACACGGCGAGGGCGAGCAGGACCAGGCTGGTCTTGCGGCGCATCTCGGCCTCCCGGGCGGACGGTTACGGGTGTGCGGGCACCGTGGTCAGCAGGGGCTTGGGCGAGGTCTTCCCGGCCGGCGACCCCATCGCGGTGACGGTGAGGACAAGGGCGAACGCGAGGGCGAGACCGGTCACGGCGGCGATCAGGGCGCGCATTCTGCCTCCCTGCCAACGGGAACTGATACATCGTCAGGTCTGGCACCGTAGCAACGCCCGGACCAGATGAGAACAGGTCGCACACAGGCGAAGGGCGCCCTGTCCGCCGTAGCGGAGAGGACGCCCTTCGGAAAGCGGCAGGGTGTTACGACGTCGCGCTGGGGCTGGGCGAGGGGCTCGCGGTGGTGTCCGCGGGGGCCGCCACGGTCAGCGTGACGTCGAGGGTCGCGCCGCCCGCGGTGGTGATGCGGAGCACGAAGGTGCCGGCGGTGTCGTCGGAGTAGAGCTGAGGCAGCTTCAGGAGGCCGTCCGCGTCCGTGGTGAGGCCCGTCAGGGTGCGGACGGGGTTGCCGTCGGCGTCCTTGAAGTAGGGGCCCTTGTCGTTCGCGGTCGGGTCGTCCGCCGACTTGATGAGGGTGGCGGTGGCGGCGACCTTGTCGGCGACCGCGTCCTTGTAGGTGGCCTTCACCTCGACCGCGTCGGCGAACTGGCCGCTCGGGGCGCAGGTCAGGTCGGTGGTGCTGGTGCGCGCCAGGGTGTCGGCGACCCGCTCGGTGACGGTGGCCTTGTAGGAGGGGCCGGTGACCGTACGGCCGATGAGGGTGGCGCTGACCGTGAAGCCGCCGGTCGTCTCGCCCGCCTGGAGCGCGGGGGCGACGGCCACGCCGGAGCTGTTGGTGAGGGCGGTGGCGACCTTCTCGCCGCCGGTGAAGGTGGCGTCGGTGTCGCCGACGATCGTGAACCGTATACGGACCTTGGCGACGCCCTTGCCGTCCGCGTCCTCCGCCTTGGTGCTGATGGCCTGGGCGAACGCGTCGCCCGCCGTCGCGGTGAGCGTGGCGGTCCCCGCGTCCTCCAGGTGGTCCACCGTCTCGGTGGGGGTGGGCGGCGTCGGGGTCGGCGTGGCCGGCGTGCTGGGGACCGGCGTCTTGGGCGGGGTCGGGCTCGGAGTACTCGGAGTGCTGGGTGTGCTCGGCTTCGTCGGCGTGGAGGGCGAGCTGCTCGCACCGCCGGTGCTGGTACCGGTGCTGCCGTCGCTGCGGTTGCCGGGGATGTCGCCGGTGCCGTCCGGGATCTCGTGGGTGCCCTTGCGGTAGTACTCCAGCCACGACAGCACGGTGTCCAGGTAGTGCTGCGAGTTGTTGTAGCTGAGGATCGCGCGTGCGAGATCGCCGCTGTTGGAGAGGTCCCAGTTGTAGCGGCAGAGGTAGTGGCCGGCGGCGAGGGCGGCGTCGTAGACGTTGTTGGGGTCCTTGACCCCGTCGCCGTTGCCGTCGCGGCCGGCCCACGCCCAGGTGGACGGGATGAACTGCATGGGCCCGACGGCCGAGTCGTAGGCGCTGTTGCCGTCGTAGGCGCCGTTGTCGGTGTCCCGGATGAGCGCGAAGCCGTTGCCGTCGAGTTGCGGGCCAAGAATCTTCGACGTAGTGGTGCCGTCGGCGTCGACCCGGCCTCCGCTGGCCTGGCCGGACTCGACCTGGCCGATGGCGGCGAGGAGCTGCCAGGGCAGGTTGCAGCCGGGCTTGGACGCCTGGAGTTCCGCCTCGGCCTTCTTGTAGGCGTCGAGGACGGTCGCGGGTATGCCCGCGGTACTGGTGTCGATCCCGGAGCCCGCGGAGGGGTCGGTGGTGGTGGGCGCGGGGCTCGGGGTGTTCAGCGGCGGCAGGTCCGTGTAGTACGGCGAGTTGCCGGTCGCGCCGTCGCCGGCGGACGGGTCGGGCGAGGAGGCTCCGGCCGAGGTCTGTCTGCCGTTGTCGTCGGCGGTCACTCCCGGGGCCTGGGAGGCGGACAGTGCCGCGACCGCGAGCGCGGCCACGGCTGTCGTCGTGGCCCCCTTGCGCAGCCTCCTGCCGAATTGCGCCGCCATAAACGAACCCCTCCCGTGGACGCCCGAGCGCCCGTCTGTGTCTGTCACCCTCGCCCGTTGTGACGGTCGAGCCGCCCTGGAGGTTGCCCCTGTGACGCGGGTCAATTCCTGGTGCACGCGTTCGACTCCAGCGGCCCTGGTGCCACAACCCGTGCGACCCTACGACAACTTCCTTTCCGCGGGCACCCGTTCGTGCCCGATATTCACCGGTTGGCCATGTTCGATCGGTGCGCGGGCGCGTCCCGCATACTGGACGGAATCGATCACCGCGGCCACCGTCCGGCCAACACCCGTCGTGAGGAGCCCTGTTGCCGTTCACCCTGAGCCATGCGGCGGCCGTCCTGCCCGCGGTGCGCGCCGACGGGAGCGGCCGGGCACAGCTGGTTCCGGCCGTCCTGGTGGCCGGATCCTTCTCCCCCGACATGACCTACTACGCGGCAAGTGTCCTGTCCGGGGCGATGGAGTTCGGCACGGTCACGCACTCGTTTCCGGGCGTCTTCACCGTCGACGTACTCGTCGCCTGGGCACTGGTGTGGCTCTGGCTGCTGGTGCGCGAGCCGCTGGTGGCACTGCTGCCGCGCGGCCGGCAGGGCGGTGTGGCGACATTGCTGCGCTGCGGGGCGCCACGCGCACGTGTGCGGCCCTCACTGGTGGTGCGGTGGTACGTCTCCGCCGCGCTCGGTGCGCTGACCCATGTCGTGTGGGACGCGTTCACGCACCACGACCGCTGGGGGATGCGGCTCTTCCCCGTCCTCGGACGGACGTTCGCCGGTTCCCCGCTCTACTGGTACCTCCAGTACGGCGGCTCCGCTCTCGCCGCGCTCGTGATCGCGGCGTTCTGCGTCCACGCGCTGCGCCGGGCGCGGGGCGGGCCGACCGGGGTGCCCTTGTTGTCGGCGCGGGACCGGTGGTGGGCCGCCGCCGTCATCGGCGCGTGCGTGGTGGTGGGGACGGCGCAGCGGGTCGTGCGGTGGTGGGCCGTCTGGGGCTCCCTCGCGAAGCCCTGGGAACTGATCCCGACGGCGTGCTTCGGAGTGGGCGCCGGACTGGTCCTCGGCCTGCTCCTGTACGCCGTGGGCGTCAGGGTGTGGCGTCCGGCGCGGGTGTCCGACGACGGTCTTGAGCCGAGCCTGGCGGTACGGCGCTGACGGCGTCGGCCACGAACACCGTCAGGGTGGGCAGGGGCCGCGAGCGGGGCAGCAGCGTGAGAACGAGCGCGAGATAGGCGAGGGCGAGTTCGGTCCAGGGGTGGGGGCCGGGTGCGGGGTCCTGCTGGTCTACGGCGGCCAGGGTGCCGTTGGTCAGGCGGTGCCGGGTGTCCGTGAGGGCTTGGCGCAGGGCGCGGGCGAGGTGGGCCGGGAAGCTGTCACCGGATGCCGCTCGCCAGAAGAAGGCCACGAGATCACCAGGCAGGTCGGAGTTCGCCGCCCTCTCCTTCGCCCGCCGCAGCAGCGTCTCCAGATCGACCGGCACACGGGGCGTACCGGCACGGGACGCGTGGGCCGGAACAGCGCGGTGAACGAAGGGCCGCGCCTTGTCGGCGTGCGCCTGAGCCTGCGTCCGCACGGGGGCCGTCCGGCGGTGGAGCATGCGTATACCCATGGGCGCATCCTTGCCGGGCGGGAGTGGTGGGGGCGTGTTGACGGGGGCCACGTGGGTGAGGGGACCGGGCGCCTATTGAAGTGCCGGGTTCGGTGATTTGGCGAGTGCGGCCCGGTGGGGGCTGGTCGCGCAGTTCCCCGCGCCCCTAAAAGCTCTCACCTGGACCCCCTTGGACCGTCACCCGCGTACGGCGCGCAGGGGACGGGGGCGGGGGGTGTCCGCCCGCAGCGGCCGGCGTCCGTTACCCAGCACATCTCAATCAACAGCACCGCGCGGTGGGGCAGGTCGCGGTGGACGGGCACCGTGAACTTCTGGTGGT